>JAGWJK010000701.1 GCA_028865845.1 Rhizobiaceae bacterium | reverse complement strand
GCTACCGCGCCCCGATCCTCATCACCGCGATGCCGATCATCGGTAGCCTGCAGGATTTCTTCGGCAAACGCTTCCTGCTCGATGACGCCCGGGTCAGCGCGCTGACTGCCGTCACGCCGGATCGCGCCCGCGCCGAAATCGCCGTCGGACCGCAGGGCGAGATCGAGGTGCTGTCGTGGCAACCGCCGAAGCCGGCGGCGGATATCCTCTACCAATCGCTGCCGCTGATCCTGACAGTCGGCATCGTTCTCCTCGCCGGCGCCTTCTTCATGATCCGTACCTCGCAGGCGGCAGCGGAGATGCTGGTCGGTCGCGAGCGGCAGATGCGGCACGCGGCCACGCACGACTTCCTGACAGGGCTTGCCAACCGGGCACTGCTTGAACCGGAATTCAGGACGCTGGCCGAAAAAGAATCACTGATGGTGGTCTGTGTCGATCTCGACGGCTTCAAGGGGGTCAACGATTCGCACGGTCACGCCATGGGCGACGAACTGCTGAAAGTCGTCGCGTCACGGCTGCGGACGGGAACGCGCGAGACGGACCGGCTTTTCCGGCTGGGCGGAGATGAATTCGCGATCCTGATGCCGAACATTTCCATGGCGGAAACCGAGGAGGTCTGCCGTCGGTTGTCAGCCTCGCTTTCGCAGCCGATCGCACTGCCAAAATGCGAGATCTCCATCGGTGCGTCCTTCGGGATCAGCCAGGTCGCTGACAAGGCAGCCACCTGTGACACAGCACTCGGTGCAGCCGACGGGGCGCTCTACGACGCCAAGTCGCTCGGTCGCGGTAGCGTCGTCACCGCATCGACTGTTGCCTCTCGCCGGCCTGAGCGGACCGAACGCATGGCGGCCACAGCTCGGCGCTAAAATATGACCGCGGCACGCGCACCTGCGACGCCGCGATCGCCATATTTGATGCTACAGCCGGCGCGAAATCGCGCGCCGACGAGCCCTCGCCTTAGAGGGTCGCGACCGTCTTCAGTGCGCCGTCCAATGCCATTCCCTTCTCATCGAGAAGAGCGGCCTGACGCAGCCGCCGCATCCAGGCCGCGCCATCTTCGCGGTCCCGCAGCTGCGACAGAGCCGACATCACGCGGTCGAACTTCGAGAGGCCGCGCGCATGCGTATCGGAATACCCCTTGACCAGCCGGCGATTGCCCAGCACCTCGACGGCAAGATCGTAATTCGCGCTGAGCAGGCCGGTCGCAGCGGCAAGCCAGGCTTCGCGGTGCTCAACCTCGCGCATATGCCGCAACGTGCCGCGCCGGGTGCGACGTAGCGCCGAGACGCCATAAAGGCCGAGAAACCAGAAGAGCGTTCCCGTCTGAACGCGGCGGCCCTTGTTGACCATGCGGTCGAGGCGCGCAAAAAGCTTCGGCCTGTTCTCGATCCAGAGACCGAGGCCCTTCGGCAAGGTGCCGCAGACCTCTTCCATGCGCGGGTGCATATATTCCGTCGTATAGACGATCTGGTCTCCCTTGGCGCCGACTTCCTTGCGCACGCGCTCGAAGCGGGACGCGCGAACCTTGAGATCGGCGACCCGGATCACGTCGTCATAGGCCATCGCGACGGCCGTATATTTGGCCGCCTGCACAGTGAAGGCAAAGCCCTTCCCGGCACCGCCGGCCTTGCGGTCGAGTGCATGAAGAGCCGCGACACGCGTCAGATATTCGTCGGCATAGGCCGGGTCCTGATAGTCGGTCAGCTTTTTCACGCCGGCAAACAGCAGCGGCTGCGCCTCTTCCGGAAATTCGGCGCGGATACGATGCACCAGAGCGTCGAGCGCCGGATGTCCCGCCGTCTCCGGCAACGTGTCGAAATGCTTGTGAGGCGTCGCGGAAACCGGATCTCGCGGCTTTTCCTTGGTGCGATCGAAAGCGGCATTGAAGGCCTTGAGGCTGGGCTCGATCCCCTTGCCGCCGGCCCGGATCATCGCCTCGAAGGCCTGCTTGGCGAAAGGCAGCGCACCGGAACCGGCGAGCGCACCGAACATCGATGCGGAAATGACGCTGCCGTTCTTCACGGCCAGCGTCTCCATATCAAAAGCAATGGTGCGCTTGGCGGCAAAATCGGTGGCGTCGACCACCACCTCCGGATTGCCGATGCCATTGCCCGGCTTTTCCTTTTCACCAACCGCAAAAGAGCGGTGCGTCGAGGCGATCAGTACCGTCTTGTCCGGCGTCACCAGGCCGCGCAGCACGGAGCGCCCGGCTTCCATCAGTTCGGCCGCCATGACGACATCGACGTCGCCCGGCGTCGGCATCAGCGAGAAGATCGGCGCGTGGCCATCCCGCGCCGGCAACATTTCGATATAGTAGATCGTGGCACCGGTTCGCTGCGCGACGCCAGGCACCGACGTGGTCTGCGCCATCCAGCCTTCGGCTTCGGCAAGCCCGACGATCCAGTCGGCAAGAACACCGCCGCCCTGCCCGCCCATGGCCAGAATAGCCAGCGACAAAGGCTTGTCGGTCGACAGTCTTGCGGTACCGATATCGCTCATGTTGACATGCTCGTTCATATCGATCCCTCAATCTGCGAAGACGACGCGGCCGGCTTGGCGGCGGGCCTGGAGCCAGCCGATGACGGCGCTGCGCATGCGGGCAAGGAAGCGATCCCATCCCGTCGGATTGTGGATGATATCGGCGCGATAGAAGGAAGGACAGAGGACGGCAGCCTCCGACACTTCGCCGCAATTGCCGCAGCCGACGCAGTTGTTGTCGATCGCCGCGACCGGATCGTCCTTCAGCGGATCGTCGGTATGCTTGACCGACAGTGACGGACAGCCCGACAACCTGATGCAGGCGTGATCGCCGGTGCAGACGTCTTCGTCGACGCCGAAGCGCTCCTTGACCATGCGCTTGCCATCCTTCACCGCCTTGGCAAATTGCGGCTTGATGCGGCGCTGCTTGTTCAGCATGCATTCCGAGGAGGCGACGATGATCTTCGGGCCAGGTTCCTTCGACGTCAACGCCTCGCGCAACGTATCGCGCATCTTGGCGACATCGTAGGTGCGGTCGATCTGGCGAACCCAGGTCGCGCCGATGCCCTTCACCGCATTGACGATGGAATTGTTGGTCTTGCGGCGCGGATTGAGCGCGCGCGACGATGGAATGTCCTGACCGCCCGTCGCTGCCGAATAATAGTTGTCGACGACGAGGATGACGCCATCCTGCTTGTTGAAGACGGCGTTGCCGACGGAGGTCGCAAGGCCGTTATGCCAGAAGCCGCCGTCACCCATCACCGAGATCGCGCGCTTGTCTGCCGCGACATTGAAGGCGGAGGCAGCCGCCGGGCCGAGACCATACCCCATCGTCGTGCTGCCGAGATTGAACGGCGGCAGGATCGAGAACAGGTGGCAGCCGATATCGCCGGAGATGTGGTGATCGCCGAGCTCGCCTTCGACCAGCTTCATCGCCGCGAAGATCGGCCGCTCGGGACAGCCGATGCAGAAGCCTGGGGGACGCGGCGGCACGACTTCGGCCAGAGCCTTGATCTTGGGATCATTGAGCACCGGCGATGGATCTGGCAGCGGCGGCTGGTTGCCGAGCAGAATGCGCTGATGCATCTCGAGGAAATTCTTGATGCC
>JAGWJK010000700.1 GCA_028865845.1 Rhizobiaceae bacterium | reverse complement strand
GACGCCGGTATTGATCCCTTCGACCAGCGCCAGAATGGCGACCAGAGTCGCAAGGGCCATGATAGCGGATTCCTGCCGCAGCCTTACCGCCAGCTTTCTGAGGAATGACCGTTCGTCTTCCAATTGCACCCGTCCCTTCGCCTGCCCTAACGAAATTCAAGATTCCGCGTCTTAGCGGCGATTCATGACAGAAGTTTTCGGCTCTATCCACAGAAGGCGGCAGCTTACGAAAATAAATATAGCCGGCAAAGGACAGTTCCGGCAAAGGGGTTGAAAAGACACGCTAAATGCCTCAACCTGCCGACCAGGATTTTTTTGCCGCAGGCGAGCGATATTGTCGAAACGCGGCGATGACCGGAGGATGACAGCACATGGGGGAAGAAGTCGAGAGCCGCGCGGTCGAACTCGATATCCACGGCAAGACCCGCATCTTCGATGTCGACGACCCCGTTCTTCCAGACTGGATCGACGAGCACGCGCTCGGCTCCGCCGACTATCCCTATAAGAAAAAGCTCAAGGAAGAGGAGTATCAGGAAGAGCTGGAGAAGCTTCAGATCGAACTCATCAAGGTGCAGTTCTGGTTGCAGGCGACCGGCAAGCGGGTGATGGCGCTCTTCGAGGGACGCGACGCCGCCGGCAAGGGCGGCTCCATCGCCGCCACCTCGGCACACATGAACCCACGCCTCGCCCGCGTCGTCGCGCTCACCAAGCCGACCGACCGCGAACAAGGGCAGTGGTATTACCAGCGCTATGTCGCGCAGTTTCCGACGGCGGGCGAATTCGTGCTCTTCGACCGCTCTTGGTACAACCGGGCCGGCGTCGAGCCGGTCATGGGCTTCTGCACGCCGGAGCAATACGAGCTTTTCCTCAAGCAGACACCGCGGATGGAGAAGCTGATCGTCCAGGACGGCATCTTCTTCTTCAAATTCTACCTCGATATCGGCCGTGAAAT
Organism: Rhizobiaceae bacterium; assembly: GCA_028865845.1. GTDB lineage: Bacteria > Pseudomonadota > Alphaproteobacteria > Rhizobiales > Rhizobiaceae > Rhizobium. The sequence continues at coordinate 2,638 of JAGWJK010000700.1, read as the reverse complement.
GCAGCTGAAACGCTTCCACGAGCGGCGGCACGATCCGCGCGCTGTCTGGAAATTGTCTTCCATGGACATCGCGGCGCTGACGAAATGGAAGGACTACAGCGAAAAACGCGGCCGCATGCTGAAGGAGACGCACACGGACGTCGCGCCCTGGACGGTGATCCACGCCAACGACAAGCGTCGCGCCCGCCTCAATCTCATCCGGCACATTCTGCTGAAACTCGATTACGACGGCAAGGACAAGCAAGCGATCGGCGAGATCGACGACAAGATCATCGGCTCGGCGCCGAATTTCCTCAAATGATCGACGGATAGCGTCGATGCGGCTTTCCCGGCGCCGCACAACGGCTGAGCGCCCGGAACTTCGACTTATTGCCCCGGCAGGACGCGGATCGCGTAAATATTGATGCCGCGAGCCTTGCCGTCGACATCGCTGTTGATGATCAGATGGCCCGGCGTGGTCGGCGCCAGCGAGCGATCGTAGCGCACCTGGAACAAGGCGTCGGTCTTCTGGCGCGTCGCGTCGAAGCGGTGACGGCCGCAGCTGCCCAGCGAACCGAAATCGCATTCGACCGTGATTTGCGTCGGTGTATCCGAGGTCGATTGCAGCGTCAGCGCTATGGTCGAAGACTTGCCGGCCAGTTGCTGCAGCACGCTCGCCGGCACCTCGATCTGAGTATTGCCATCGGGTGTGGCCGTCTGGGAGATCAGCCGCACCGCCGGCCCCTCATTCTCCGACACCGCTTCCGCCTTGGCTTGCGGCCCACTCACCACCTTGCCGGCGTCGGTCGGCTTGAAGATCTCGATCCATTCCTCGGAGAAGGTGTTCTGCGGGTCGATGGTCGCTAATCCCGGATTGACCGGACCGCTGTTGTCGTCATCGTCAGCCGAGTCGTCGTCGTTATTGTTGTTGCCGTTGAAATCCTGGGAATCGACCCGAGCAGGCGGATTGGGAACGCTGGTATCGCGCTGGGCGGCAGTCAGCAACACACCGGAGGTCTTGATCCACCAGGCGCCGACGCCGAGGAAGGCGAGAAAAATGCAGAAGACCAGCAGGCGGGAGAAGAATTTACGCGGCCTGCGGCGAACCGCGGCGCGCTCGGGCCTAAAATTCATCGACCGCGCCTGCGCCGGCATAACCGGAGAGGCCTGGCCTTCATCGCTGTCGGCGCCGAGATGATCGGCTGGTCCGGCGCGCATGTCGCCGAAATCGCCTTCGGCTTCCTCGGCTTCGGCGGGGACCGCAACAGGCGGCACGGCAGCGGCTGGAGCAGCGGCCGGCCGATCCCGCGTCTCGCCGCGCACGCTCATCACCGGATCCTGACGCTGCGGTTGCTGCACCTGCTGCCGGGGTTGCGGTGCCCGCTGTGGCGCCGGCGTCGGCACGAAAGGCGTTTCCAGCTCCGGTGGCACGAGCATGTCCTTCGGCCGGGCACGCTCTTCGTTCTCGATCGCCCTGATGGTCGCTTCAAGCCGCTGGCGCTGCGCCGCGATGACGTCGGTATCGGTGATGTCCTGCTTTCGAAGTCCGGCTTCGAGCGCCTGTCGCGCCGACTGGTAGATGCGGGCCCGAATTTCCGGATTGGCGCGCTCGGATCGCTCCAACGCGCTTCTGATAGCCGTTTCTAATCCGCTCACTTCAGGTCCTTTACTCTTACTCGCGAAGCGCCCGCATACTCTGTTGGCAAGACGACCATTTTCTTTACCATTCGCTAACCGGATTCGGTAACGCCCCGCCCGGCAATGTGCAAGCCTCTCGAATTAAGCTGCGGACACTCCGGCGGGGATAAATGGCAAAGACGACACAAATGGGGTGATTGGGGGCGGCGCGGATGGTGCCGGTGGCAGATAAAGCCGAAGCGGAGGCCAAGCCCGCGCCCCACCGCATTGCGGGCCTACCCGTCGTTCATCATGCGTCGAGCGCGCCACCCACCCTCTTGCCACCCCTTCCATATCTGTTATCTCTTTGACGTTTTCGTAAACGTCAAAGATGGATGATGTTCATGGCACTTCCTCCTGTTCTAACCGAGCGCCTGCGGCTGCCGGTGGTGGCGTCGCCCCTCTTCATCATCTCGCATCCGGCGCTGACGCTGGCGCAATGCAAGGCCGGCGTCGTCGGTTCCTTCCCGGCTCTCAACGCCCGTCCGGAAAGCCAGCTGGACGAATGGCTGGCGATGATCACCGAGGATCTCGCAGCCTACGACAGGGCGCATCCCGACCGTCCGTCGGCGCCGTTTGCGGTCAACCAGATCGTTCACACATCGAACAAGCGGCTGGAACACGATCTGATGCTCTGCGTGAAATACAAGGTGCCGATCGTCATTTCCTCGCTCGGCGCGGTTCCGGAGGTCAATGCGGCGATCCATTCCTATGGCGGCATCGTGCTGCACGATGTCATCAACAACCGCCACGCCAATTCCGCGATCCGCAAAGGCGCCGACGGACTGATCGCGGTGGCGGCCGGTGCCGGGGGCCACGCCGGCACACTTTCGCCCTTCGCGCTCGTCCAGGAGATCCGCGAATGGTTCGACGGGCCGCTGCTGCTCGCCGGCGCGATCGCCACGGGCGGCGCCATTCTCGCGGCCCAGGCGATGGGCGCCGACATGGCCTATATCGGCTCGCCCTTCATCGCCACCGAGCA
>JAGWJK010000699.1 GCA_028865845.1 Rhizobiaceae bacterium | reverse complement strand
CAGCCCTCGCCCATCTGATATTTGAGCTCGGAGAACTCCTCCGACCAGTAGGTTTCCATGAAACCATCGGCAAGCACGCCGGCCGCGCGGCCAACGTCGAAGGGAATGAGCACGCCCTTGTCGGAAAGATCGATTTTCTGGATGAACCAGCGCCCGTTGAAAAGTTCGCTGTTTATATAATCGGCACCGGCCTTGCCGAGCCGTGCTGTCTTTTCGGAAAGCGCGGTGTCGCCAAGTGCGGCCGCCATTTCCGACGTGCCGAGCAGTGCCGCCACATAGATCGAACCGAGCCAGGAGTTCGGACCGAACAGCTCCATGTCCAGTGTCTGATGCTGGCGGCCGGAAAGAATGCCGGTTTCCTCCGGATCCCAACGATCGGGATTTTCCGGCGACCAGGCATATTCCATCGCCTGCTTCACCTTCGGCCAGTAGCGGCGCAGCCACTCCGTATCTCCAGACAGCTTCCAGTCGCGATAGGTCTTGACGATCGCACCGAAATGCCCGTCCGCACAGGGGCCGATAATATCGAAGCTGGAGCCGAGTGGCAGTCGCTGACGGAACGTCAACCCGCCATTGGGAAGCTGGTTATAGGTAAACTCTGTCTCGCGCAGCGTTCGTTCAACCGCGGGAAAGAGGTGCGACAGAGCCTGCTGGTAGTTCCAGACGTGCGTGCAGGAGCCCTCGCAGGAGCCGTCATTGGTATGCTGTCCCTCCCAGGCCCAGAGTTCGCCGTTTTCCAGCCGGATGCAGGTGGCGGTGCGCAGCAGCGCCAGTGTCGAACTGGCGGCATCGATGACTTCCGCGGGAAGCGTCGTGCCGAAGAGCCCGTCACGGAAGGTATTGGTGGCAGCCGCCAGCGCATCCCAACGCTTCAGCGCATCGGTGGCACTGGCTGTGGAATCGGCCCACTGCGTTGCGTAGTAGTTTTTCCAGCTCGGCGTCGGAATATCGGGAATGACACCATCAGGCTTGGTGCGGAAAGCCCAATAGATATCGCCATCCGGGAAGTTCCAGGAGATGACGAAACGCACCGTTTTGCGCCCACCGGCAGGCACAGTGACGCGGACACCGAGCGTGCCGTGTTCCGGCTGCAGGCTCATGTGCCGTGACGTGCGCGGCTGGTCGTAGTGGCGCTTCGGCAAGCGGCCCGGGCGAGCGAACTCCTTCCAGTAAACCGCGAGATCATCGAACCATTGCCCGCGATAATGATGGTCGGTGTGATCGACATCCTCGGCATCGGTTGCGATGGTCAGGTCGCCGCGCTGCGTCGGCGGCAGGCTGTGATCGGACGAGGTGAGATGCAGGCTGCTGATGCCGTTTTGCTGACGAAAAGTATGCTCGCCGCTGTTTGAGCCGTAATTGCCGAGCGTGCCGGCGAGCGTGTAGGTCAGTTCGTCGGCGGTATCGTTGACGATCTCGAATTGCAGCATGGCGGCCGGCATCGACGAATCCCGGTCGTTATGTGGAATGAACGGGCTCAGCGCCGTCATCCTGACACCGCCGGGGAAACGCTCGTCCTTGAAGACGAGATCGGCGGTCGGGAAGCGGCCGTAGAAATCCACTTCGCGGAAATGCGGCACACCGACCAGCGTCTGTCGGTTGGCGCCATGCCCGAAGCCGTCGAACATCTTGCGCAAGCCCGGCGCGCCGGAGGGATTGAGATCGTAGGGACCGTTGAGCACGCGGGCATCGACGAGCGCACCGTCTTTCTCCGCCTTGATGGCGAAGTGCGAATAGCCGTTGTAGCCTTGCAGCGCCGGCCGGTTGCGCACCGACCAGTCGATCAGCCTTCCGCTGCCGGAGATGGAAAATCCGCCGGAGCCGATGCCGCCAAGCGGAAAGGCGATATAGCGGGTACGTTCGCCCTTATAGGCAAAACGCGGATCGATGGAGGCAAGGTCATCCCACATGGTCATACAAGTTCCCTGAATGTTAGTTTTTGATGCCGCTCATCGTGATACCTTCGATCACGAACTTCTGAGCGAGGAGAAAGAGGAGCACGACGGGCAGGATCGACATGCTCATGGCCGCCATCACCACCGAAAGGTTGCCGGAACCCATGTAGCCGCGCAGCACGTCCATCGCGACCGGGAGGGTCAGAGACTCGTTGGAGCTGAGCAGCACCTTGGCTTGGAAATAGTAATTCCAGGTCTGGGTGAAGGTGATGATGCCGAGTGCGGAGAGCGCCGGGCGCAGTTGCGGCAGGGATATCCGCCAGAAGATCTTGAAATATCCGGCGCCATCCATCAGCGCCGCTTCCTCCAGCGCCTTCGGCTGGCTGAGCATGAACTGCCGGACGAGAAAGACGCCGAAGCTTGACGTCAGATACATCAGCGCCAGCCCGATCGGCCGGTCGAGCAGGCCAAGCTGCGCATAGCCGAGGTAGATCGGCAGGATCGTCACCTGCGCGGGAAACATCAGGCCGATCAGAAGCACGAAGAAGAGCGTGTCTCGACCGGGAAATTTCAGCCGCGCAAAGGCAAAGGCGGCAAGCGTGCAGGTGATGAGCTGCCCGACCGTAACGACCACCGCAATCATCACCGAGTTCAGATAGATCTCGAGAAACGGCACCCGCGAACTCAGCACTTCGCGGTAATTGGCGAGGTTGAAGCTTGTCGGCAGGAAGCTCGGCGGCAGCTTGTAGGCGTCCGATACCGGGCGGAACGACATGGAAAACAGCCACAGGAACGGCAGCAGCATGCCGATGGCAAGCGCCAGCATTGTGGCGATGATCGCATAGTCGATCCAGCGTTTCGCTGCGCGGGTTTGCATGGCCTGGCTCATTGCTGCACCCACCTGCGTGAAATCACCTGCTGGATGGCGGTGATGATCAGGATCACGACCGTCATCACCACCGAGATCGAAGCGGCATAGCCGATCTGGAAGCTGCCGAAGCCTTCCTCGACGATCAGGATCGACAGCGAGCGCGTGGAATCGCCGGGGCCGCCCTGGGTCAGGATGACGATCGATTCGAACACCTGTAGCGCGCCGATGGAGGCATAGACGATGCAGAAGAACACCACCGGCGAAATATAGGGCAGGGTGATGCGGAAGAACTGCCGCCAGGCAGGCGTGCCATCCATGACCGCCGCCTCGAGGATGGTCTTCGGCACGCCCTGAAGCGCGGCAATGAAGATGATCATGAAGAAGCCGGTGTTCTTCCAGACGTCCATGATGATGATCGACATCATCGCATTGTTGGAATCCGTCAGCCAATGCACGCCCGGCAGCTCGATGAGCCGCAGGTAGTAATTGATGACGCCAAGATCGTCGCCGTAGAAATATCCCCAGACGATGGAGACGAAGGCAGCGGCGATGATGACGGGCAGGAAGAAGGCCAGCCGGAAGAAATAGAGCAGCCACGGCGGCATCGCCCTATTCAGCGCCAGCGCCAGGATCAACCCGATCGACACGTTGAAGGTCACTGCAAACAGCGCGAACCGCAGCGTATTCCAGAGAATCTGCAAAGAGCGCTGATCGGTGAAGAACCGCGTGAAATTGTCGAAGCCCACCCACTGCGAACCGAGCATCGGGTCGTAATAGGCAAAGGCAAGCACGGTGGTGATCACCACCGGCGCGATAACGAAGGTCAGGT
>JAGWJK010000698.1 GCA_028865845.1 Rhizobiaceae bacterium | reverse complement strand
GTCGATCTTGATGATATCGACCGGGAAGCGGTTGATATAGCTCAGCGACGAGTAGCCGGTGCCAAAGTCGTCGAGCGCGATGCGGCAGCCGAAACGGCAGATCTCGTTGATGACGGTGCGCGTTTCCGGATTGTCGTCCATCAACACCGCTTCGGTGATTTCAACGACGATGCGCTCGGGGCGGATCTGGTGATGGGCAAGCAGCGTCGCTATGCGCATCGGCAGGCTGGGCTCGAACTGCAGCGGCGAGAAGTTGATGGCGAGATAGGCGTTCTCCATGCCCGGGATGTGCGAAATGCGGGCGAGGTTGGAGATTGCCTTTTCCATGATGCGGTTGCCGATACGGACGATCGAGCCGGTCTCTTCCGCAACGTCGATGATGCGAGCGGGCGGCAGGATGCCCTTCTGCGGATGATGCAGGCGCATCAGCGCTTCGAAGCCGGCGATCGAGCGGTCATCGATATTCACGATCGGCTGCAGGTAGGCCTCGAACCAATCATCGTTCAGGCCGCTTTCGATATAGCTTTCGAGCTCGGCGCGGCGACGGGAATCGTCCAGCATGCTGTTGTCGAAGATTTGGGCGCCGTTCTTGCCGTCGCGCTTCTTCGCGTACATCGCCATGTCGGATTTCAGCAGCAGTTCGGCGGCGTTGGCAGCGTGACGCGGATAGATGGCGATACCGATGCTGGCGCTGAGGCGGGCGTCGCCATCGAACGGCATCTCGAAGATCTCGGCGATCCGCGCCGCCATGTCGAAGGCGCGCTTTTCGGCATCTTCGCTCAGGAGCAGGATCGCGAATTCGTCTCCGCCGAGGCGGGCGGCAATGTCGCCCGGCATCAGGCGTTCCTGCATGCGCGAAACCAGCTCGCGCAAGGCCGCGTCGCCGGCGGCGTGACCCATGTTGTCGTTGATCCACTTGAAGCGGTCGAGGTCGACGAACAGGCAGGCGAGTTCGCGCTTGCGCAGGTCGGCTTCGTTGATCTTCGCGTCGAGCGCTGTCTCGAAGCCCTGACGGTTCAAGAGGCCAGTGAGGTGGTCGGTGATTGCCTGACGCAGGTTGCGGTCCTCGGACTGCTTGAGGTCCGTAACGTCGGTCATGACAGACAGGGAAAGACCGCCCTGGATGGCGGTCGTCTCGAGGATCAGCACGTCCATCACGCGCTCGTCCTGGCATAGGAATTTGACCGTAACATCGAGGCGCGCCGAATTGCGCTGCCAGCTCTGTTTCCGTCCGATATATTTTTCCCGGGATTCCGGCAGCACCAGGCTTGCGAAGTTGCGGCCGAGGATATCGCTGCGGGCATAGCCCGTGGCAGCCAGCCAGTAGTCGCTGACTGCGGCGATGCAATCGTCCTTGTCGAGCGAAAACAGCATCGCCGGCGTCAGGTTGTAGGTATCGGTGGCGCGGCGGTGGGCAAGTTTCAGTTCGCTCTCTTCGCGTTCCAGCTTGCTCTGCATGTCGTTGAAGCTGCGGGCAAGCCGGCCGATTTCGTCGTTCGACTGCCAATCGACATGATGGCGCGAACCCAGTCGGCGCGTCGCTTCGATGGCATGGGTCAACCGCATCAGCGGCTGGATGACGAAGATGCGGTTACCGATGAGAGCGGCGCCGAAGACGGTCAGGACGGCGAAGATGAAGATCGAGATGAAGACGATCTCTTCGTTCTTCAAACCGTCGAAAAGGCCGAGGGCCGGATAATAGACAGTGATGGTGCCGAGGTTCTTCGCACCGTCGACACCATTATAGACGATCTGGCGCTCGATGGATTCGAGCTCGCCCTTGTAGGATTTTGGGATGGTCGATTGCGTGACGTCCAGCTGCCCGGACACGTCGCGGACGTTGACCTTGACGACGGCGCCCTCGGCAACCGTGGTGGCGCTGATCTGGGTGACGGTATCTTCGTCGAGGTCCCATAGCGGCTTGGCCAGCGCCTGGGCGTTAGCGACGAGCAGCACGGAGATATGATCCTTGATTTCCTTCTCGGCCCGTTCCGATGACAGGAAAAGGAAAAGCACGAAGAGGGGCGCCACGAAAACCAGCAGCGCGCCGCACACAATCGCGAAAAACCTGTTCTCGACGGAATGGTTCATAGGTCCGCTTGCTCCCCGTCATAGACCGGCGGATCTTGGGGTTGGCCGTTTCTACAACTGTTTCGCGTAAACTTTCACGAATGTGTTAAATGTTGCTGAAACCGTGGGGTTAACGGAATTATTTCGAGTATTGAATCTAAAAAAATCGAGATTTACTCGTTATTTTATTAGAATTTATACATGAAAAACCCGCCGTCCCAGGGGGAGGCGGGTTCGCATCGATAGCGGATGAAACAGCGCTTTATCAGGCGCTGGCTTCCTCGCTGCCTTCTTCATCGGCAAGACCGGCAGCCGGGGCTACGATCGTTGCGATGGTGAAGTCACGGTCGGTGATGACCGGGGTCACGCCTGCCTGCAGCGTCACATGCGAGATGTGAATGCTGTCGCCGCTCTTGTGACCGGACAGGTCGACGGTGAAGAATTCCGGGATCGCGTCAGCCGGGCAATGAACTTCGACTTCGTGGCGAACGATGTTCAGCACGCCGCCAGCCTTAAGGCCCGGGGACTTTTCATGGTTGACGAAGTGAACCGGGATTTCGACGGTCACCTGGGTGTTGCCGGAGACGCGCAGGAAGTCGACGTGGACCGTGAAGTCGCGGACCGGGTCGAGCTGGTAGTCCTTCGGTAGAACCTTGATCTTCTTGCCGTCGACGTCGATCGTCGCGACCGTGGTGAGGAAACCACCGGCATGAATACGCTTCGTCACTTCATTGGTGTTGTGGGCGATCGTAATGGGGGCCTGCTTGTCACCATAGATGACAGCGGGGATGAAACCGTTGCGGCGAAGTTCACGGGCGGACCCCTTACCAACCCGTTCGCGCGCCTCGGCCTTGAGCTCGTAGCTTTCGTGGCTCATGGCTATTCCTTTCGAGGTTATTTGGAGAGTTCATCCGATCGTCGGCAGGCCGCGATGCGATTGAACTGGAGGAGGGAAAACCCTGCCTCATCCGCGTTGCCTCCAAGGGTGTCTACGCGGACGCGTGGCCTATAATACAAAGGCTTTGGATTAGCAAGTATCCACGAGAAAAGCGTAGATATGATGACAGCGCAACTCGGAGTAAAAATCCGACGAAGCTATTTCTATCAACGGCTTGACATATACCCTCCGGCTCTTCAACAGTCGACTCCAATCGATCAGGGTTTAAGGAGAGGTCGGGTCATGCGCTCCAGGGCTATCGCCGCCGCCGCCGTTTTTTCCATCAGTCTCGCAGGTATTTCGCAGGCGGCAGACGTTAGCGAGCAGGGTGCCAAGGATTTGCGCAATGCGCTGACCCACTCGCTTTCCCGTGATCTTGCCCGCAGCGATTTCGTGACCGTGAAGCCCGGTGCGGGCGAGTACGAGATTACCTATGATTTTGAGAAGTTCTTCGACAAGATCAATTCCAGCGTCCTGTCGGTGACCGGCCTTAAGCCGCTGACGCTAATGGCGGAGCCTCTCGAACATGGACAGTGGGGCATCAAAGGCGACAATGCGGTCGACTTTGCGGTGGCGACCCCTGACGCCAGCATGAACTATTCGATCG
>JAGWJK010000697.1 GCA_028865845.1 Rhizobiaceae bacterium | reverse complement strand
TCCATTTCGTCGACGCCATATTCTAGGCTGTAGGCGATGCGCACGATGTCATGCGGCAGCTTGCCCTTCTTGCGGATCGGCACGAAACCGGCCGAAAGCTGGTGCGCGACCGCGCCGCCCAGAATGAAGCCGCGCGCCTCCATGCCGGCAACCTTGTGGATGTTGGTCCCCGCATAGGGCTGCACCAGCGCATCCACCGCACGGCGGAAGGCTTTCGGATTGCCGAGCATCGTGGTGATGTCGCGGAAAATGATGCCGGGCTTGGGATAATCCGGAATGGAACGGATGCTGGCGGCAAGCTCGGAAGCGATAGTGTCCATGAAATACTTAACTCTCGAAAGGCTATGAATGGGCCGCCGGCACCCTATCAAGACCCGTGCCCGATACCAACAAAAAAGGGCAGCCACGAGGGCTGCCCTTTTTTGAATACCTGGTTCGAACGATCAATGAGCGCCGGCACGGGAGTAGATCGACCTCTTGGTGAGGAAGATCAACACCGTGAAGATCAGCAGGAACACCATGACCATGAAGCCGAGGTGCTTGCGATCTTCGAGATGGGGCTCTGAGGTCCACATCAGGAAGGAGGCAACGTCCCGGGCATATTGGTCGACCGTCTGCGGCGAACCGTCGTCATAGGTCACCTGGCCGTCCGAAAGCGGCTTCGGCATCGCAAAGGTGGCCGCATTGGCGAAATACGGATTGTAGTGCGAGTTTGCCGGAACCTGGAAACCGGCCGGCGCATCTTCGTAGCCGGTCAGCAGCGAATAGATATAGTCCGGTCCGCCTTCCTGATACTGCGTGAAGATGTCGAAAATGAACTGCGGGAAACCGCGTTCAATTTCGCGCGCCTTGGCAAGCAGCGACATATCCGGCGGCACGGCACCGTTGTTCGAAGCGGCAGCCGCTTCGTCGTTCGGGAAAGGCGACACGAAATGGTCGGAGGGAACGCCCTTGCGAGTGAACATCTCGCCTTGCGCGTTCGGGCCGTCCTGGATGTCGTAGTTCGCAGCGAAAGTCTTGATCTGCGCGTCGGAATAACCGAGGTCTGACAGGGTACGGAAGGCAACCAGCTTCATCGAATGGCAGGCGGAACAGACTTCCGTGTAGACCTTCAGACCGCGCTGCAACTGCGCCTTGTCGTAGTAGCCGAAGGGACCGGAGAAGGTCCAGGACTGAGTTCTCGGCTCCTTCAGCGGATAGTGTGGTATCGCGGCTTCGGCGGCGGGTTTGGTATCGGCTGCAAAAGCCGCGACCGTGGAAACACCGCCGATGAGAGCGAGCGACAGTAGACCGGCAAAAAGCTTTTTCATTGTTCTCTTCCCCGGTTACGCTTGAACCGGAACGGCTGACTTGCCGTTCTGCTTTTCAAGGACCGCTTCCGTAATCGAATTTGGAATGCGTCTTGGTGTCTCGACCAGGCCAAGGACCGGCATGGCGACGAGGAAGAAGAGGAAGTAGAACAGCGTCGCAAACTGCGAAACAATGACGTAGGCGCCTTCCGCCGGCTGCGAGCCGAGCCAGCCGAGCAGGATCGCATCGGCAACGAACAGCCAGAAGAACAGCTTGTACCAGGGGCGATAGACGGCCGAGCGGATCTTCGACGTATCGAGCCACGGCAGGAAGAACAGCACGATGATCGCGCCGAACATCGTCAGAACGCCGCCGAGCTTGGAGTCGATCGGGCCGATGTTGAAGGTGATCGAGCGCAGCATCGCGTAGAACGGCAGGAAGTACCATTCCGGAACGATGTGAGCCGGGGTCTTCAGCGGGTTGGCCGGAATGTAGTTATCGGCATGGCCGAGGAAGTTCGGCAGGTAGAAGACGAAATAGGCAAATACCAGCAGGAAGACGGAAACGCCGAGCGCATCCTTCAAGGTCGCATAGGGCGTAAACGGCACGGTATCCGTCTTCGACTTGACTTCGACGCCGGTCGGGTTCGTCTGGCCGGTCACATGCAGCGCCCAGATATGCAGGACGACGACGCCCGCGATCATGAACGGCAGCAGGTAGTGCAGCGAGAAGAAGCGATTGAGCGTCGGATTATCGACCGCGAAGCCACCGAGCAGGAACGTCTGGATCCAGTCGCCAACCCATGGAAAAGCCGAGAAGAAGCCGGTGATGACGGTCGCGCCCCAGAAGGACATCTGGCCCCAGGGCAGAACGTATCCCATGAAGGCCGTCGCCATCATCAGCAAGTAGATGATGACACCGAGGATCCAGAGGATTTCGCGCGGCGCCTTGTAGGAGCCGTAATAAAGACCGCGGGCGATGTGAAGATAGACCGCGACGAAGAAGAAAGACGCGCCGTTGGCGTGCATATAGCGCAGCAGCCAACCATGGTTGACGTCGCGAACGATCTGTTCGACGGAGTTGAAGGCGACGGTCGTATTCGCCGCATAATGCATGGCGAGAACGACGCCGGTCAGGATCTGCAGAACGAGCATCACGGCCAGCATGGCGCCGAACGTATAGGCATAGTTCAAGTTGCGCGGGACCGGATAGGCAATGAAACTGTCATAGACCAGACGCGGCAGCGGAAGCCGCGCATCGATCCATTTTTCGAGCCCTGTCGATGGCTCGTAAGACGAATGAGCACTCATGATTCAGTTCCCCCTCAACCGATCTTAATCTTCTTTTCCGACGTAAACGCATATTGCGGAATCGCAAGATTCATCGGTGCCGGCCCGTGGCGAATGCGGCCGGCCGTATCGTAGACGGAACCGTGGCAGGGACAGAACCACCCGCCGTACTCCCCTGCCTGACCGAGCGGTATGCAGCCAAGATGCGTGCACACGCCGACCATCACCAGCCAGTTTTCCTTCCCCTCGCCGGCAGAACGCGCGACGTCGGTCGCCTCCGCATCGGCCGGCAGATTAGCGTTGCGAGCAACAGGGTCCTTCAGATCGGAAATCTGGGTGCCCTTGGCATCATCGATTTCCTTTTGCGTGCGATTGCGAATGAAGACGGGCTTACCACGCCATTTCACCGTCAAGGACATGCCAGGCTCGAGGCTCGACACGTCGACGTCAATTGAAGCAAGAGCAAGCGTCGATGCGTCCGGCCGCATCTGATCGATGAACGGCCATGCGACAGCGACGGCGCCGACTGCGCCCGCCATGCCGGTCGTCAAATAAAGGAAATCTCGGCGAGTTGGCTCGCCGCTGGTTTCACTAGTCGTAATATGCTCGCTCAAGGCTGGACCATCCTCTTCCGCAAAACCGCAACTAGACGCTGCGGCACCCCCTCACTAACGACGAATCAACGCGACCTTAATTCCGCCATAGATTCCTCCGTAACCCGCCGCGTTCTAAGCTTGATCGCAAATTATGTCCAGTCTTGGCAAGGGGTGGGGGCACAATGTCGCGGGAAAAGGGCGCTATTTGGCGACAAGCAGGCAGCTTAAAATCCAGGAGCATAGTCAAAGCGGCCTAAGCGCATGAAAAACCCCATGATTCGCGTAATAGATCCCGACGCTGCAGAGCAAAATAAACAATAAATTCAATGCTGCATTGCAACAAAATCAGCCACACCTCAGCGACTGAACTATACTAAGCTCCACTTCCTACCTCTTAAATCCGAGTGGATTTTAAAAGGACATTGTGTGCCATTTACTG
>JAGWJK010000696.1 GCA_028865845.1 Rhizobiaceae bacterium | reverse complement strand
CATTACCAGCGATGACGGCAAGATCCTGATCGACGCCGGCATCGCCGTTTCGCGCCCCCGCATCGAGGAGGCACTGACGGCGCTCGGCACGCAGCCGATCGTGCGCCTGATCAACACCCATTGGCATCTCGACCACACGAGCGGCAATGAATGGGTGCATGGCGAAGGCGCGGTGATCCTCGCGCATGTGGATACGCTGAAGCATCTTTCCTCGGACCATCGCGTGCCGGATTGGGATTACAACTTCCCCGCCGCGCCCGCCGGCGCTCTGCCGACCGAACTGATGAACGCCGAGCGCCACGTTAAATCCGGCGACGAGACGCTGTTCCTGAAGCACTATGATCCTGCCCACACGGACTGCGATATCTCGGTCTATTTCCAGGAAGCCGATATTCTGCATACCGGTGATACCTTCTGGAATGGTGTCTATCCCTTCATCGACTACTCCACAGGCGGCAGCCTCGACGGCATGATCAAGGCGGCGGAAGCCAACGTCAAAACCGCAACGAACAAGACGATCATCATTCCCGGTCACGGGCCGCTCGGTACCAAGAAAGATCTTGTTGCCTATCGCGACATGCTTGTCGCCATTCACGGAAACGTTGTTAAACTGAAGAAGAAAGGCCACTCGGTGGACGAGGTCGTGGCGGCGAAACCGACAGCGAAATTCGATGCGAAATGGGGTAAGTTCGTCATCGATCCGGTTTTCTTCACACAGCTCGTTTACGAAGGCGCCTAACATCCCCTAGCAGAAGGAGGCTCCATGTCCGCTCCCCTGAAACTGCCGCTCGTACCGGCCGCTTATTTCGGCATGGTGCTGGGTCTTGCGGGGCTTGGCGGAAGCTGGCGTGCGGCAACGCGCGTCTGGCAGCTGCCCTCGGCAATCGGCGAGGCGATCGTCTTCCTTTCCGTTGCCGTCTGGGCGGTGCTGTTGGTCCTCTACATCCTGAAATGGGCCGTGGCGCGCGAAGAGGCGTTGAAGGAAGTGGCACACCCCGTGCAATGCTGCTTCATCGGCCTTGTCGGTGTTGCCACGATGCTTGTGGCGGGCGGGTTGCTTCCCTATTCCCGCGTTGGGGCGGAGACGTTGTTTGCTCTTGGCGCGGTCTATACCCTTGCCTTCGCCGTCTGGCGGACAGGCGGTCTCTGGCAGGGCGAACGCGACGTCGCCATGACGACGGCAGTGCTTTACCTCCCCACAGTTGCCGGCAGCTTCGTGACAGCGGCAGTTGCCGCCGCACTCGGCTTCCCGGATTGGGGGCAACTCTTCTTCGGCGTCGGCTTTTTCGCGTGGCTTGCGATCGAATCCGCCCTGCTTCATCGCCTTTTGACTGCGACCCCCCTGCCGCCGGCACTGCGTCCAACGCTCGGGGTCCAGCTCGCGCCGCCGGTGGTTGGTGCCGTCGCTTATATCAGCGTGACCCAGGGGCCGCCCGATATACTCGTCCATGCGATGGTCGGTTATGGCATTCTGCAGGCGCTTATCATGCTGCGGCTGCTGCCGTGGATCATGAAGGAATCCTTCGCGCCATCCTATTGGGCCTTTACCTTCGGTGCCACCGCGCTTGCCACGGCTCCGCTTCGCTTGATCGAGCGCGGCGACACGGGTCCGGTCGCGCAGCTGGCGCCTATCCTTTTCGCCGCCGCCAATATCGTTGTCGGACTGATCGCGCTGGGTACGATCTGGCTGATCGCTACCGGCAAGCTGACGATCGGCTGGGTGGAAATATCGCGACGCGATACCGGCACAGTCGGGCAACGCTGAGAGATCAATCCTGGCCAATATTTAGCGGGGATCCATGCTGGATCATGTCACGATCGGGGTGAGCGACCTGGAGCGGTCCAAGAGCTTCTATGATATTGCCTTGCTGCCTCTCGGCATTGAACGCCTCTATGCTGAAGGCGTGAGCTTTGCCGGATATGGGATTCGGCCGAAAGCCTTCTTCTGGATAGGGCAAAAAAGCGTCCGGCAGACCGGTGCTCACGTCGCCTTCAAAGCCGAAGACAGAGCCGGTGTCGATCGTTTTTACGAAGCTGCGCTGGCGGCAGGCGGGCTGGACAACGGACCGCCCGGCATTCGATCTCACTACCATCCCGACTACTACGGCGCTTTCATCCTCGATCCGGATGGACACAATATCGAAGCCGTCTGTCACTCGACCGTCGGGCCGACGTAGCGAGCCCGTGGCCGGATCAATCTGCCGCTGGTTGCCTGTTCCATCGCATGCGCCAGCCATCCGACCGTGCGCGCCAGTGCGAAGATGATAAGCGGCGCGTCCTCCGGAAGATGATAGGCCGATGTCATGGCCGTCAGCGCAAAATCAACATTGACGCGCTCGCCTACCAGCTCCTCGGCAACGTTTTTCACCTCCGAGAACAGAGGTGGCAAGGTAAAACAACCGAGCATCGCCCCGGCGCGAATATCCCCGTCCGGATACAGCCTGTGGCCGACGGCGGGTAGTGGCCGCCCCTCGGCAAGGTAGCTGCGGGCCGCCTCCTCTGCACCGACGGCCGCTGCACGTGTCATCAGCGACCGTACGCTCTGCCAAGCTCCCCCATGCAGCGGCCCGGTCAACGTCGACAGGCCGGAAAGTGCTGCGGCGGAAAGTGTTGCGCCCGCTGACGCGGTGATCCGCGCGGTGAAGGTCGATGCGTTGAGCTCGTGATCAGCAAAGAGTACGAGAGAGCGACGGATGAGATCGCCTGCATCGGGCCTGCCCCAGGCCGTGGCGAGCCGTTGATGCAGCGGCAGTTGGGGCGCACCCGGTGCCAGAGCGCCGGCGACCGTGTCGAATACGCTTTCCGCCTCATTCTGTAGCGCAGTCAGGGATCGGCCCAGTGATGGAAGATCGCTTGTCACGCGTTCCGAGAGCGCGAGAAACGCCGCTGTCAGGGCTGGTGCCCAGTTGCCTTTGTTCTCAATGTCCAGCCGCAACGGTCGTTTCATATCCCATAAAAGCAGCGCGATCTCTTCCAGTGTTCCCTGCTCCGCCAGCCTCACCGCATCCTGTCCGCGATAGAACAGCCGACCGTTTGACACCGTCGAGAGCGCCGAGGGCAAGACCGGATCGCCCCACTGGATCGCATCCGCCGCGACGGCCTCTGTCTTGCGTCGCCCGGCATGGCGCGCCGCGAGCCGTTGGACATCGTCAGTGAGATAGAGGCTGCGGCGCGTATCGGCCGGGTCAGGCTTGGCGCGGATGCGGCCGCGGCTGACATTGGCGTAAAGCGTCTGCGATTTGGTTCCGAGCAAGCTCAACGCCTGCTCCGCTGTCAGCCAGGACATGGCACCCCATATTGATCTATTTCGTCAAGATTGACGTCAATAGAAATAGGTCCGATCTAAGCGAATAGTCAAAGGAGAAAACGCATGAAAAGTGGTCTCGAAGATGTAATCGCCGCCGAAACCAAGCTGTCGGATGTCGACGGCGCCGCCGGTCGGTTGATCATACGCGGCGTATCGCTCGACGATCTGGTGGCGACCAGCCGCTACGAGGATGTCGCAGCGCTGCTGCTGGACGGCCTGTTTGAAGAACATGTGGACGCAGCCACGATCAAAACCCAGCTTGGTGCTGCCCGGGTGGATCTGTTTGCGCATGTCGCTGCCGCAGACCCGAA
>JAGWJK010000695.1 GCA_028865845.1 Rhizobiaceae bacterium | reverse complement strand
TCCGGTGGCATGACGGGGAGCTTCGGCGATACCCAGCCGTTGGACAGCAGCGGATCGAGCGCCTTGCCTTCGTCGGTAAAGATACGGAAGGTCGGACGCGCGGCCGCATCCCATTGTATGGTGCCCTTGGTGCCGAACACCTGCCAGTAGTCCTTGAAGGCGGTCGTCGCGCCGCCAGGCTCCTGCAGGCGGTTCGAGCCGGAGATTTCGAGGATCGCCTTGTCGGTGCGCACGAGGATGACGGCCGTGTCCTCGACCTTCACGTCGGCGGTGAGCGCGCCATATTCGGCATAGACGCTTTCGACCTTCGGATTACCGAGCAGATAGAGCGCGTTCGAGACGTGGTGGACGTTGCCGTCGAGAATGACGCCACCGCCGGCGATCTCGGGATCGAAGCGCCAGCCGGCGGTGACATCAGGCGTATGCCAGGCCATCATCGCCTTGAAGAGGAAAGGTTCGCCGATCAACCCGGCTTCGATGATCTGGCGGGCGCGTTCGACGGGGGGAAGGAAGAGTTCGAAGAAAGAAACCATCAGTTTCTTGCCGGTTTTCTTGGCAAGCGCGACCGCTGCACGAGCCTCTTCCAACGAGGCGGTCATCGGCTTCTGCACCAGTACATGCTTGCCGGCATTGAGCGCCTTGCTGATGAGTGCGCCATGGATCTTCGAGGTCGTTGCGATGACGACGGCATCGACATCGGGACGGGCAAGCACGGCATCCAGATCCGTCGAATGCGTCTCGAAGCCGAAGCGATTCTTGAAATTGAGCGCGGCCTGCTCGTTGATGTCGACGCTCGCAATCATACGGGCATTCGGAACCTTCGACAGGGCAAAGGCATGGCTGCGGGCAATTCCGCCGCAGCCGACGAGAACGACACCAAGAGACTTGGTCATTGCAATTCCTTTCGATGAATCTGTCGCGATACCCTTGAAGTGAAATCGGCATCGCGATGGGTGACATAATGATAAAATGTAAGCACATACATATTGTCAGGTCAAGGCGCCAAATGGCTTGTTATTTGTTAAGACATATTATACAAGTCGGCCATGAGCAACTTTCCGACATCCCTTCCCAAACCCCGTGTTTCGCCTCTCAGAGGCGGCCCGAAACTGCGTTGGGGCGTGCTTGCGCCCGGCGCGATCGCCAAGGATTTTGTCAATGCCATGCATCGGCACACCGACCAGCGCGCGGTCGCCGTCGCAGGCCGTTCGACAGAACGCTCCGCAGCTTTTGCGGCTCAGACGGGCATCGCCCGCGTTCACGAAACTAACGAGGCTTTGGTCAGCGACCCCGAAGTCGACATCGTCTACGTCGCCTCGCCGCACAGCGAGCACAAGCGGATGGCGCTGCTCGCGATCAGCGCCGGCAAACACGTCCTCGTCGAAAAGCCGGTGGCATTGACGGCAGCAGAAGCCCGCGAGATACGCGATGCCGCCAAAGCTGCTGGCGTCTTCGCCATGGAAGGCATGTGGACGCGCTACCTGCCGCAGACCGATGTCATGATGCAGCTGAAAGACGACGGCGTGCTCGGCGACCTTCAGCTCGCTATCGCCGATTTCGGCACCCGCGGCCCGACAGATCCGACCGGGCGCGTCTATAATCCCGATCTCGGCGGCGGCGCGCTTCTCGATCTCGGCATCTACCCGATCTGGTTCAGCCATCTGTGGTTCGGCAGGCCGAAGACCATCAACGCAATAGGTAACCTGACATCGACGGGCGTCGATGCGCGTACAGCGATAGTGCTTGGCTATGAGACCGGAGCGCAGGCAGTTCTCAGTACCACCCTTACCGCCTTCACCCCGGCGCGCGCCAGCATCAACGGCTCGCTCGGACGTATCGAAGTCAACCCCTGGTTCGCCGTGCCTGCGGGATTCGAACTCGTGGCACCGGGCAAGGGCGACGTGCGCATCCAGTTCGTCAACGATACCGGCCTGGAATTCCGAGACGGTCTTGCCTGGGAGGCGGCGGCCGTTGCGCAACATATCGCCGATGGGCTCACGGACTCACCACTTCACCCCTTCGAATTCGCCATCGAAGTGATGGAGACCATGGACGAAGTCCGCCGCCAGGTCGGAACGCTGAAGCGCTAGAGCCGGCCAAGATTTGCCAGAGGGTGGAGGAGCCCGACGCATGACCAGTCTTACCATTCGATCCCTGAGGAAAGCCTATGGAGCCCTCACCGTTCTCCATGGCGTGGATCTCGATATTCGTACCGGGGAATTCGTCGTCTTTGTCGGGCCGTCCGGCTGTGGCAAATCAACCCTGCTGAGGATGATCGCCGGCCTTGAGGAAATCACCTCCGGTGAAATCGCCATCGACGGCAGGGTCGTCAACGATATGGCTCCTGCCGAGCGTGGGATTGCCATGGTCTTCCAATCCTACGCGCTTTATCCGCACATGACGGTGCGGGAAAACATGAGCTTTGGCCTGAAGACGGCGAAGATGCCGAAGGCGGTCATCGAGAAGCGTGTCAACGAGGCGGCGGAAATGCTGCAGGTGACCGCTCTTCTCGACCGGTTGCCGAAACAGCTTTCCGGCGGCCAACGTCAGCGCGTTGCAATCGGTCGGGCGATCACGCGGGATCCGAAAGTCTTCCTGTTCGACGAACCGCTGTCCAATCTCGACGCCGCCTTGCGCGTGGCGACACGCATCGAGATCGCTCGCCTCAAGCAACGCATGCCGGGCGCGACCATGATCTATGTCACCCACGACCAGGTCGAGGCGATGACGCTTGCGGACCGCATCGTCGTCATGAATGGCGGACGTGTCGAGCAGGTGGGGACGCCGATGGAGCTCTATTATCGCCCCGCCAACAAATTCGTTGCTGGCTTCATCGGATCGCCGGCCATGAATTTCGTGGAGGCGGAAGTTGTCCGCAACGGATCGGAAATTCGCATCAAGACGCCATCAGGCGATCCCTTGCCTCCGCCACTTGTGCCCAAAGCCGGCGACGCCGTTACGATCGGCATCCGGCCTGAAAACCTGACATTGGCCGAAGGCGCCAACGCCCTGCTGCGGGGGACGGTGACGGTCGCCGAAAATCTCGGCGAACTGATCACCGCCTATGTCGATACCGGCAGGGGAGAACCCGTCATCGTCAAGCTGCCCGGAGACATGGACATCCATATCGGCCAGACCATCGCTCTTTCGGCGCAACCGGCGAGATTGCACCTCTTCAATCGGGAGGGCTTGCGCCAGCAGTCCTGAGGAGCAAGGGCTGGATGTCGATGCTTACGGCCAGTCCGAATAACCTGCCGAGAGCACGTTGCTTCGCGCAATCTCGGTCCTGCGAGCATAGTCCCGGTAGGCCGCAGGCGAGAAACCGGTCTTCTTCTTGAAGAAGTGACTGAAGTAAGTGGGGTCGCGAAAGCCGAGACTGTCGGAAATTTCCTGCACGGTGCGCGCCGAGCGCTCGAGCCTCAACCTTGCCTCCTGCACCACGCGTTCGTGGAGCAGTTGAACGGGAGACCGCCCGAGCGCGCTACGGCAGATGGAATGCAGGCGATCGGTGGTGACGCCGAGTTCGCGTGCATAATCGCTGATTGGCCGGTGCTGCCGAAACCAGACTTCCACAAGCTGCCGGTAACGTTGCAGGATCGAAGCGCCGCCGCCCCGGCC
>JAGWJK010000006.1 GCA_028865845.1 Rhizobiaceae bacterium | reverse complement strand
TGTGGCGGGGGCGAGTCAGTCGCCGCCGCCTTTTTGATTTATTCTCGGGCGAAAAGCGGATAAATCAGAGCGGCCTGATAGAACGGCATGGGGAAAGCGAACCATTAAATGGCAATAACGACTTCAAAACAGTTCCGCACTTCGAATTTGTCTCTTGTTGTTTCGAAGCGCGCTGCTGCTTTGCCGGCCTTGGCGCTTCTCGCCGCAATCGGCCTTTCCAGCTGCCAGACGGCCTCGACCGACACGGTCATCCACATCGACAAAGCGCAAGGCTCCTCTGAAAATATCGCTTCGCTGACGTCCGTCATCAATGCCAATCCGCAGGATCCGGAAGGCTACAACGTTCGTGGCACCGCCTACGGCCGCGCCGGTGAATTCAGCAAGGCGCTGGCCGACTTCAATCAGGCGATCCAGCTCAATCCGAAATTCTATCAGGCTTACGCCAACCGCGGTCTCATCTACCGCAACATGGGCAAAATGCCGGAAGCGGTTGCCGACTATAATGCGGCACTGCAGATCAATCCGAACTACGATGTCGCCTATATCGGCCGTGGCAATATCTACCGCGTCTCCGGCCGCGACGATGACGCTTTCAACGATTTCTCCAAGGCCATCAGCCTCGGCACGACGGATGGCCGCGCCTATAACGGCCGCGGCGTGATCTACCAGAAGCGCAACCAGCAGGATAAGGCGATCGACGATTTCTCGAAGGCTATCTCGCTCTCACCGAATTCGCCGGAGCCCTACAACAGCCGCGGCGTCTCCTATCTGGCCCAGAATGACGACGACAACGCCTTTGCCGACTTCAACCATGCGATCGAGTTAAACAACAACGTCGCCGAATCCTGGTCGAACCAGGCGTTCGTCTACGAGCGTCGCGGCGACAAGGCCAAGGCGCGCCGGTCCTACCAGCATGCGGTCAACCTCGACCCGACCTACCAGCCGGCCAAGGATGGCCTGGCCCGCGTCGGAGCAGGCGCGTAACGCTCTCCCACATCGCACCGAAACGAGCCGCTCGGCGATTCTCGCCCGGCGGCTTTTCTTTGCCCTGACGAGCGCATAGTCTTTGTCCCAATCAAAATTCGGACGAAAGATACGCAATGCCCTCTCCCAAGAACGTCATCGTCATCGGCGCCGGCATCATCGGTGCCTCCATCGCCTGGCATCTGAGCCGCGCCGGCGCGTCCGTCACCGTGATCGCCACCAAGGCCGGCGGCGAGGCGACGCCGAACTCCTTTGCCTGGATCAACGCCAGCTGGGGCAATCCGGAATTCTATTTCCGCTTCCGCCATCGCTCGATGGCCGAGTGGACGCGACTGGCGACGGAGGTTCCCGGCCTGCCGCTCTCCTGGTGCGGCGGCCTTTGCTGGGATCTGCCCCAACCCGAACTCGAGAATTATGCCGCTGAACACGGTCGCTGGGGCTACGGCATAAAGCCGATCGACCGCGCGGCCAGTGCCGCGATCGAGCCTCAGCTTGCCGATCCGCCCGTCTTTGCGTTGCACGTCGCCGAAGAAGGCGCCGTCGAGCCGGTTGCCGCCGCGAAGCTGCTGCTTGAGGATGCTGCCCGCCACGGTGCCAAGCTGCTTTACGGCGAAGAAGTGACACGGTTGTTGCTGGATGGCGAAAAGGTCATCGGCGTCGAAACCACAAAAGGCACACTCACCGCCGATCAAGTCGTCCTCGCGGCTGGCGCGAATACCGTGGCATTTGCGGCTTCGATCGGCGTCGATGTGCCACTCGAAGCGCCGCCGGGCCTGATCGTTCATTCCCACCCTCACCCGCCTTTGCTGAACGGCCTTGTCATGGCGCCGGAGCTGCACATGCGCCAGACGGCAGAGGGCAGGATCATCGCCGGCAGCGACTACGGCGGCATGGAACCGGGCGAAAATCCGGGCAAATCCGCGGATGCGCTCTTTGCCAAGGTCAAGGCGATGTTCCGCGATGGCGAGACGCTGGAACTCGATTTCCATACGGTCGGCTACCGCCCGACACCCAAGGACGGCTTTCCGATCATCGGCGGCGTCGATGCCGCGCCCGGCCTCTACCTCGCCGTCCTGCATTCCGGCGTGACCCTCGCTCCACTTGTCGGGCTGCTGGCTGCAAAGGAAATTATCGAGGAAAATCAAGATCCGGAGCTTGCTCCGTTCCGCCTGTCACGATTTGCGACGGCAGCCGAATAGATCGTTAAGCGACATTCACGAAGCGCCATTCCAGAGCGTCGAAAACGTGCAATATCGCTTACGATTTAACGGCGGTAAATTTTCATATGTTGCAACGCTTTTTACCGAGCCCTAACATGGCGCTTTCGAGAGCATGCTGCTCGAGGAACGCATGGGGGCACTCGGCATGATGACGATCTCGGTTATTCCCGCTTTCGCAGACGCTTTTTATCCCTACGGTGGGCCGATCGGTTGATCGCGCTATGAAAATGCCGCGTTTTCCGAAGGCCTCTATTGGGGCCTATCTGATCGCCATTGCACTGGCGATTGCCTTGCCCATTCTGGCTTTCGTAGCACTGCTGCTGGCCCAGCTTGAAGACAATGAACGTGATGTGCTGAAGCGCGACACGGTCCAGGATGCGCAGGCGCTTGCACGCAGTGTCGACCGGCAATTGCAGGACATGGCAACGACGCTTCGGCTGCTGTCATCGTCTCCTGAACTCGAGCGCAACGATATCGGCACGTTTTTCGACCGCACCGAAACCGTGCTCGGCTCGGATTCCTTGTTCGTCCTCCTTGTCGACAAGGATGGCCAGCAGCGCCTGAATACGCGCCGCCCCTTCGGCGAACCGCTCGGAAAAATGGCCAATATGGCGGCCTTGCAGGCGGCGCTGGAGTCAGGCCGCATCGAAGCCTCCAATGTCTTCAGGGGAACGACGAGCGGTGAATGGGTCTATAACGTCACCCTGCCGCTCGACCGTTCGCCTGCCGGCGCCGCGCTGATCATGACGCAGAATGCCAGCGATCTCGGCAAGCTTGTGACGACGGATGCGCTCGCCCCCGGCTGGTCGGCCGCCATTATCGACAATTCCGGCCACGTCGTTGCGGCGAGCGGCCCGGCCAATCATCAGCCTGGCGATCCCTTCAATGGTGATATCCTGCCGAGCCTGATCGCCTCGAGCGGCGTCTACCAGAACGACAAGATCCTGCCGCATGCCTTGCTCGGCTATGCGCAAATACCCGGCTGGTCGTGGAAGGCAGTCGTGTGGGGGCCTGTCGCCTCGGCGCAGGCGTCGCTGATGAGCACCTGGCGCTTCCTCATCTATGGTGGCGTTACCCTGTTGCTGATCGCCCTCATCGCTGTCTACGCCCTGGCGCGACAGGTGCGCACCACCATCGAGAATATTGCCGATATGGCCGACCGCATGGGCAGCGGCGAGATCGTTGCTCCCATCGACACCAGTGTCGTCGAGGCCAATCACGTGGCGGTCGCCCTCTCCAACGCCTCCTTCGACCGTAGCGAGACCGAGGACCGGCTGCATTTCGTCATGCACGAGCTGGTCCATCGCACCAAGAACCTGTTAGCGCTGGCACAGGCGATGACCCGCCAGCTCGCCAGGCAGACCGACAGCGTCGACACATTCCAGCGCGCGGTCGCCGACCGGCTGGAGGGACTTGCCCGCTCGATCGAGGTTCTGACCAGCGAGCAATGGTCCGGAGTGTCGTTGCGGCGCGTGATCGACATTCACCTCGCCACCTTCCTTCAGGGACCGGAGCAGCTCGACGTCACCGGCAAGGATTTTCTGCTGAAGCCGGAAGCCGTGCAGAATCTCGGCCTCGTGCTGCACGAGCTCGCAACGAATTCGGTGAAATACGGCGCCCTTTCCACCTTCGACGGCAAGATCGCAATCGAATGGAAAAATGTGGAGAGCGAGATCGGTCCGGCCATCCGGTTCACCTGGACGGAAAGCGGCGGCCCGTCAGTCAAGGCGCCGACCGAGACGGGCTTCGGCACGACCGTGACCAAGGCCCATGCCGCCGCTGCATTCGGCGGCACCGTTGAAATCGACTTCCGCCACGAGGGCCTTGTCTGGATCCTTACCGGCCTGCGCAGCACGATGGAACACGAGCGGGAACGCGTCTAGCTCGTCCGCCGGCCGGAACATTCAATCCTGGAGATCGTTACAGCCGGGTCATTTCCAAAGGAGAAGGATCATGCTGAAACATATCCTCATCGCATCCGCAGCGCTTTCCGCCGCCGCGTGGACCACACCCGCAAGCTCGGCCGATTACGCCACCCTCGGCCAGTTGACCTGCACCTCCAAAGGGTCGACGGGTATGATCATCATGTCACAGAAAGACCTGATGTGCACATTCCAGCCGAGCGGCGGCGGCGACAGTTTCCGTTACGCCGGCACGATCGAAAAATACGGCGTGGATCTCGGCATCACCGGCCGCAGCGTGATGGCCTGGACGGTGCTTGCAAAAACCGGCACGTCCTGGAGCAGCGTCGCACTGGCTGGTGAATATTACGGCGTCGGCGCCGATGCCAGCATGGCCGCCGGCGGCGGTGCCAAGGTCATTGCCGGCGGCACCGACAAGGCCTTCATGCTGCAACCGCTGAACGTCCAGGTTCAGGAAGGCGTCAACGTCGCCGTCGGCGTCGAAAAATTGACGCTGGCCCCTGCGGCCATCTAAGGCACGGCCTATTCATCTCGTGGCGTAAAGCGAAGTTTACGAACTTTGTTTTGCGCCACGATGGCCGACCTAATCGTCTCGAAAAATGGCTCAGGCAGAAAACCATAATCGATCCGGCCAGGCTTATCCGGTCGTTCCCGTAGATCGTAGCCAGGTCAAATGAAACGGTTCAGTTCGGTAATTCGAACCCAATGCCTATCGTCGTCGAGGCCAAGTCCCTTACAAACTTCCCTTGGAATTTCGATGGAGACTGCTGGATCACCCAAAGCTGGTTCCGCATGTGTAATTGGCACGACGACAGTTTGGATGAGACCGCTATTCTTGATCCTGGAAGCGAGCACGATTGCGCAGGGGCGATCCTTGGCCGCTTCATATCGACTTCGCTCTTATTCGCTGCTCCAAAGAAACGCATACCGAATGACGAGGCCGGCAGGCGGTTCTGGATATTTCACTTGGGCGCAACGCCATATTGAGCATTTTCGATATCGGCGATCGTTTCATCATCGAGTTCGCCGACCACAAGAACTTCCCGTTCCCTGCGTTTCAACAACTCGTAATGCGCAAGTTCGCTCGCCGAGAGGTAACCGCCCACGACCCGTCCATGACTGGTGATTTCTATCACTTTCGCGGAAATTGCCTCATCCTGGTATTTTGCGAAGCCTCGCGCAAAATCAGTCGCCGAAACTCTTAAAACCTCAGCCATGACACACCTCTTAAAAAATGCGTAAAATACGTATTTTACGCATTTTGTCAAGAATTGGACAGTGCGGCCTTATTCGTTCATCGCCTTGACGATCTCTTCCGTCACCTTTTTGGCGTCACCGAGCAGCATCATCGTCCCGTCCTTGTAGAACAGAGTATTGTCGATGCCGGCATAGCCGGAGCCAAGCGAACGCTTGACGAAGAGGCAGGTCTTCGCCTTGTCGACGTCGAGGATCGGCATGCCGTAGATCGGAGAGCTCTTGTCGTCGCGGGCCGCCGGATTGGTCACGTCGTTGGCGCCGATGACGTAGGCGACGTCGGCCTGCGCGAATTCCGAATTGATATCCTCAAGCTCGAAGACCTCGTCATAAGGCACGTTGGCCTCGGCCAGCAGCACGTTCATATGGCCGGGCATGCGGCCGGCAACCGGGTGAATGGCGTATTTCACATCGACGCCATGCGCTTTCAGCCGATCGGCCATTTCACGCAGCGCATGCTGTGCCTGGGCAACCGCCATGCCGTAACCCGGCACGATGATGACCTTGGACGCGTTCGCCATGAGGTAGGCGGCATCTTCCGCCGAACCCAGCTTCACGGTCTTGTCCGAATTGTCGGCGCCGCCCGAGGCGGTCTCGCCGCCAAAACCACCGAGAATAACGGAGATGAACGAGCGGTTCATGCCTTTGCACATGATGTAGGACAGGATCGCGCCGGAGGAACCGACGAGCGCGCCGGTGATGATCAGCGCCAGATTGCCGAGCGTAAAGCCGATGCCGGCGGCGGCCCAACCCGAATAGGAGTTGAGCATCGACACGACGACGGGCATGTCGGCGCCGCCGATCGGGATGATCAGGAGCACGCCGAGCGCGAGCGCCAGCACGACAACCGCCCAGAAATCGAAATGGCTTTCGGTGATCGCAAGGCCGACAATGAAGAACAGGATAAGCACCAGCAGGGCGGCGTTGACGATATGTCGCGCCGGCAGCAGGATCGGCTTGCCCGACATGCGGCCGTCAAGCTTCAGGAAGGCGATGATCGAGCCGGTAAAGGTCAGCGCGCCGATGGCAACGCCGATCGCCATCTCGATACGCGCTTCCGTGTGGATATGGCCGATTTCGCCGATTCCGAAGGATGATGGCGTATAGAGCGCCGAAGCCGCAACCAACACGGCGGCAAGGCCGACGAGCGAATGGAACCCGGCAACGAGTTGCGGCATCGACGTCATCGGGATGACGCGGGCGATATAGGCGCCTGCGCCGCCGCCAATGGCAAGGCCGAGTACGATCAGCACGAAGCCGCCGAAAGACGGCGTTGCCAGCACCAGCGTCGTGGCGATGGCGATCCCCATGCCGATCATGCCGTAAAGATTGCCGCGGCGGCTGGTGGCAGGATGCGACAGACCCCGCAGCGCCAGGATGAACAGCACGCCGGACACGAGATAGAGGAAGGCTGCGATATTGCTCAACATGCCGTCCTCACTTGTCTTTCTTCTTGTACATCGCCAGCATGCGCTGCGTGACCAGGAAGCCACCGACGATATTGACGGAGACCAGCACCAGCGCCACAAAGCCGAAGCCGGTCGCAAGTCCGCTGACTGAGATGCCGACTGCAAGCAACGCGCCGACGACGATGACCGAGGAAATCGCGTTGGTCACCGCCATCAGCGGCGTATGCAGCGCCGGGGTGACGGACCAGACGACGTAGTAGCCGACGAAGATCGCCAGCACGAAGATGGCAAACTGGAAGACGAAGGGGTCGATCGCGCCGCTTGTCACTGCGCCAACCGCGCTGGGTGCCTGGGCTGCGGCCGTCCTGACGGCGGTAACGGCATCATCCAGTTGCTGGAGCGCCTGGTCCATTGCTTGGCTGGCCATCACAGATCTCCCTTGTTGACCGTCGCCTGATCGGGGTCGACGAAATTCGGATGCACGACTTCGCCGGCATCGGTCAGCATCGTCGCCTTGATGAGCTCGTCGGCACGGTTGAGCCCAAGCGTCTTGCTGTTCTTGTCGACCATCGTCTCCAGGAAGGTGACCAGGTTCTTGGCATAGAGGGCTGACGCGCTCGCCGGAATCCGGCCGGCCATATTGGGATAGCCGATCACCTTCACACCCTCGACATCGGCGACGGCGCCGAACTCCGAACCCTCGATGTTGCCGCCGCGCTCGACCGCCAGATCGACCGCAACAGCACCCGCGCGCATCGCCTTCAGCATCTCGCGATTGACGAGCCGCGGCGCAGGACGGCCGGGAATGAGCGCCGTGGTGATGACGATATCCTGCTTGGAGATATGCTCGGCGACGAGGGCCGCCTGTTTGGCCTGATAATCCCTGGACATCTCCTTGGCGTAACCGCCTGCGGTCTCCGCCGCCTTGAATTCCTCATCCTCGACGGCGATGAACTTCGCGCCGAGCGAGGCGACCTGTTCCTTGGCGGCTGGACGAACGTCGGTCGCCGACACTTGCGCGCCAAGCCGCCGCGCCGTCGCAATCGCCTGCAGGCCCGCAACACCGGCGCCCATGACGAAGACTTTCGCCGCAGGAACGGTGCCGGCCGCCGTCATCATCATCGGCAGGGCGCGACCATAGACCGCCGCAGCCTCTATGACTGCCTGATAACCGGCGAGATTGGCTTGCGACGACAGAACGTCCATCGACTGCGCACGCGTGATGCGCGGCATCAGCTCCATGGCAAAACTCGTGAGACCGGCCCGCGCGATCTCGGCAAGGGCTGCCTCGTTGCCGTAGGGGTCCATGATGGCAATGACGACGGCGCCATTTTTGTAATGAGTGATCTCTTCGCCCGTCGGCCGGCGCACCTTCAGTACCACATCGGCCTCGGCAGCATCGCTCAGCGATCCGATGCGGGCGCCCTGCGCCTCGTAATCGGCATCCGAGATCAGCGATCGAAGCCCCGCCCCTGCCTCGATCACCACGTCGAAGCCGAGACTCCTCATCTTCTTCACTGTGTCCGGCGACGCGGAAACGCGCGTCTCATCGCCCACGGTTTCCTTGGCCACAAAAACCAGGTTGCCCAACGGCACCTCCTCACATCAAA
The DNA here is from genome assembly GCA_028865845.1 of Rhizobiaceae bacterium. Classification (GTDB taxonomy): domain Bacteria; phylum Pseudomonadota; class Alphaproteobacteria; order Rhizobiales; family Rhizobiaceae; genus Rhizobium. The sequence continues at coordinate 8,508 of JAGWJK010000006.1, read as the reverse complement.
TGGCACCGCTGCTCGACACAACGGCGCAACAGCCTGCGGATCAGGCCGGAATTTCAGGGAAGGCGCGGGCCATTCGGCCCAGCGTCGATCAGGCCGTCAAAAAAGTGCCGGCAATGGCAAGAATAACAAAAATCAAAAAGCCGCCGAAGAGGCCGGCGTGACCGAAAAAGCCGGCAGCCATACCGATCAGCAGGGCGGCAATAACAACCGTTCCTACCTTCGCTGCCCGCAGGAACAAGTTGTAGGTCTTCTCATGCTCCTTGTAATCCATCGGAGCACCGGTTTCGATCGGTCCGGTATGATGTTCAGCCATTCTCAAATATCTCCCCTCAATCCGCTCCCCCGATCGGCCTAGCAATCGCCGCTCGACGGGAGATCACCCTTTGAAGCCGGCACAAATCGCAACGAGATGCACCGGTCAAATTTCCTCAATCGAGGCGTTACATAAACCTGGGAAAAATGCAATGCACGAGAACGCCGCAGACGGCCGACAGTGTCAGCCGAACTGCCCGCGGATGGGGCCGCGGCTACCAGATGCCAAACGTGCCGTCGGCAGAATCGTCAGCGGCGGCGAGCCGGCGTCATTGCCGCGTGAGAACATCAGGCGCCGTTCATAGGCTTCCGAATCGAAAAACGGATATCGCTGCATCAGCCTGCCGCGAATCTCCTTCGAGCGCGACGCAAGCAGGGTCAGTTCGAAGCCATAGGTCTCGGTCATGCACGGCGGCACGATCGTGTCGGCATAGAATACCCGCTTGTAGAACGCCGCGTGTGCCGGCCGGACATGCTGCATCACCCGGTCGGCATCGAAATAGACCGCCGCCACGATCGCCGGCCGCAATGTCAGATAGGGCAGCGCCGGCATCTCCAACTCGAAATCGGGATCGATGGCAAAGCGTGCCGGGTCGATCAACGTCATGCCCGCGTCGAGGAAGGCATTGACAGCCTCCGGAAAGATGCCGCTCGACTGGCAGACCCTGTGATCGGGCGTGACATGATGCACCCTGACCGTGCTGACCAGCTCTTCGTAATAATAGACGCCGAAGATATAGGCCTGCTTGTCGAAATCGATGTCGTCGATCAGGTTTTTCGCGGCAACCGGCAGCACTTCGCGCGCCTTGTATGCCTTGTAGCGCAGCCGCGCGACATCCTGCATGTCCTCGCTGCTCTCGATCCGACGATATTCGATATGATCAAGCACCTTCATAAGCTTGCCGGAAAAGCTATTTTCAAAAGCACTAATATAATGCATGGCCGCATTCCGCTACGTTTACCGGCCATTAATGGTATTAAATAGAAAATCGTTCAATAATTGGTTTAATTTTAATTAATTAATTGTTCATCAAGGTTAATTTCTCGTTCCATCAATACCGGTGCAAGCGTAGATCGAACGACATTTTATTTAGAAAAGAGAAATATATATCTCGTCTTTAGTGCCAAGGCGGGGTAGTCGCCTAAACGACCGCTCGATGAAGAGATATGAAGGGGTCCGCGGCTATGCGACATTGCCTTGTCGCAAGGCCGGTTGGCTGCGGGCAAGATTGCCGACCATCTCGACCACGACATCGGATGAAACCGGGACGGAAAACACGTAGCCCTGGATGATGTCGGCAAGCTCGTATTCGCGGATCAGCGTCAGTTGTTCTTGCGTCTCCACGCCTTCGATCACGATCTGCAGGCTGAGTGCACGCGACAGATTGACGATGCCGCGCAGAAGCTTGAAGCGGCGGCTGTCGCCATTGATATCACGCACGAAGGATCGATCGATCTTGACGACATCGACGGGCAGCGTGTCGAGATAGCTAAGACTGGAGAAGCCGGTACCGAAATCGTCGATCGCGATAGTGATGCCCTTGCTGCGCAGGTCGGCAAGGATCGACCCGACGATCGCCACCTCGTCCATGAGACAACTTTCCGTCACCTCCAGATGCAGCCGCGACGGGTCGAGCCCGGAAGTTTCCAACACCTCGGTGACCAGCGCGACAATATCGTTGCTGCGCAGGTCCTGCGCGGAGAGATTGACGGAGACCGAAACTCCCTGTGGCCAGCTCGCGCAATCCCGGCAGGCCTGGTTCAGCACGAATCGGGTGATACCGTTGACGATGCCCATTTCCTCGGCCATCTGTACGAAGATATTGGGCGGGATCGAGCCTTTCTCAGGGTGGACCCAGCGCGACAGCGCTTCGCAGCAATCGATCCTGTTGCCGTCAGGCGAAAACATCGGCTGATAGACGGCATGCAGGCTGCCTGCTTCGATCGCTTCCCGCAGGTCGTCCTTCAGCTTCTGGCGCTCGACATAGCGGGCATCCATTTCTTCTTCGAAAGCCGAACAACCACCCTTCATGCGCAGCTTGGCCTCGAACAGCGCCAGATCGGCCTTGATCTGCCATTCCTCCGATCGGAATTCCCGACCGGGCATAATTACGTATCCGCCGCTGAAGGTGACGCGGAAACTGTTGTCGTCCAGTTCGTAGATCCCGGCCATCGCCGCATGCAACGAACGGATCCGCTCGTCGAAATCGGAGGCGGCATCACCATCCGGGAAAAACAGCACGAACTGGTCGGCGACGAGACGGGCCGGGAGCACGGCTTCACCGGCAACCTCCCTCAGCCGCGCCGCAATCTCGACCAGCAACCGATCGCCGACCACATGTCCCTTCGTGTCGTTGACATGCTTGAACTCGTCGACATCGAGAACCATGATGCCGATCAAGCCATCTCCTGCCCGCGCCGCCAGCTTCTCGTTCACCAATTCGACGAAATATTCGCGGTTGGGCAATCCTGTCAGGGAATCGAAGCGCACCATATGGAGGATCTTGCGCTCGGCGCGAATGCGCGCCGTCACGTCTTCGAAAATCAGGATGACCGAGCCGTCTGCGCGGCGGCTCGCGGAAAACTCGAGAAAGAGATCATCGCTGAATTGAATGAGGGTGCGCGACAGCGAGCCGCTGACGAGCTGCTCCATCTGCCGGCGGATCAGGCCCGGCAGCGAGCCATCCATGAACTCCTGCCGAATGCCGTAGCGCAGCACGACATCCAGCTCGCAATCCTGGAGCTGTTGCTGGGGCGGCAGGTTCAGGAGCTCGCATGCCTTGCGGTTGATCACCATGATGCGATTGCCCGGATCCAGCATGATCAGGCCGTGCGTCATGTTGTTGAGCGCCGTGTCGAACCGATCGGCGATCTGCGATATTTCGCGTGAGGCAAGGACGTTCCTGTAAAGAAACTCGCGAACGCCGTTGGCCATCGAGCGTGTCGTCAGGCCGAAAGGCACGAGCATGATGGACATGATCGCCTTGTAAAGCTGCTCCGACGCCAGGCAGGCGACGATGATCGGCAGGCAGCAGGCCATGGTCTGCAGGTCGATCGCTTTTTGCGAACCATAGTTGCGGCCGACGATCGAAACCATCGAGGCCATAGTGACGGCGATGCAGATGAATTCCGCCAGCGGGTCCTGAACGATCAGGATCGCATAGCCGGTGCCGATGCCGAGAATAAGTGCCGTCCCGGCCGCACCGAAGACATAGCGGGTCTCCCAGCGTGCAATATCGGCCCGCGAGAAGGCTTGCTTATCAGCAGCGTCGAACTGCCGAAACGAATACATGCGCAGGGTGAAAACGACGGCAAAGGCGAGACAGAGACCGAGGTAAACGGCAGCACCGGTGCTCAGGTAGACGATAAGGAAGCTCAGAATGTGAACGAACACGCCCGTAAACAGCGTTTTGCGGTTTCCGAATAGCGAACTGACGAACGACAGATAGACATCCGTCGGCACGGTGTTCGAGCTTTGAGGCTTCATTCAGAGTTCCCCTTATGCGGCGGGCACCCTAGGTGAAACTTTTTAAAATTTGATTGCGCAAAGACTATGGATGTGAACGGATTTTCTAATAATGCCGCCCATTTATGCCAATTTTGAGTTATATTTTGCACCGTATTCGTGCAATAAATTTTCGCCTATTCTACTCCCGATATATTTTTCGGATCAATAATTTCTAAAAAAGGTAGATATGAATTAAACGAGCGGCGCGGTCAAAGTTTTCCTGCCCGCTGCTGGATCATCATGAACGTATCGAACGTATATTCGGAAAGCTGCATCCAGAGATAGGCGTCCTTTTTATAGGCAACCTGGTTCTCGTAGATCCGTTTGAAATAGTCATTGGACTTCGAAAGATCGGCATAAATCGCGCTTGCCGCCTGGAAGCAGGCTTCGAGGATTTCTTGGCTGAAAGGACGCAACGTCACGCCTTGCTGCACGATTTCCTTCAGCGCCTGCGGATTCTTCAGATCGTATTTTGCCAGCATGTTGGTATTGGCAAAGGCGCAGGCGTCGGAAAGAATCGTCTGGTAATTCTTCGGCAGGGAGTTCCATTTTTCCAGGTTGAAGAAGGCGTGCACCACAGCGCCACCCTCCCACCAGCCGGGATAATAATAGAATTTCGCGATCTTCTGGAAACCGAGCTTCAGGTCGTCATAGGGGCCGACCCATTCGACCGCATCGAGCGTGCCCTTGTCGAGCGCGGCGAAGACATCGTTGATCGGAATGTCCTGCTGCGGCAACACGCCGACCTTTTCGATGACCTTGCCGGCAAGCCCGGCAATGCGCATCTTCAGGCCCTTGAGATCATCGAGCGTATTGATTTCCTTGCGAAACCATCCGCCCATCTGCACGCCGGTATTCCCCGCCGGCAGGCCGAAAATGCCCTGCGTGGCATAGAATTCGTTCATCAGCTTGTTGCCATCGCCCTGATAGAACCAGGCATTGGTCAGGCGCGCATTCAGCCCGAAGGGCAGTGCCGTGCCGATGGCATAGGTCGGGTCCTTGTTCCAGAAATAATAGGAACAGGTATGCGCGGCATCCACAGTGCCGGCGCTCACCGCATCGGCTGCCTGCGCACCCGGCACGATTTCACCGGCCTCATAGGTCTGGATGACGAAATTGCCGTTGGTGGCATCGGAAACATGCGAAGCGATATCCTCGATGCCACCGTAGATCGTATCCAGCGTCTTTGGAAAGGAAGAGGTCATCTTCCAGGTGATCTTCGGAAATTCCTGGGCCAGCGCAGGACTGGCGAGCGCAGAGGCGGCTGCGCCCGCGCCGACTGCTCCAGTTCGTTTGATGAACGAACGGCGATCCATCGAAACCTCCCGTATAGATAGCATTCCGGAAAAGATGCTCTCCTCCGGTCATGGCGCGAGCGATGGAGCTAACCACGGCGCGCACTCTGTTTCAAGCTTGCTTTTGCACTGCATTATGGCGATTCCTGTACGCTGTCATGACGAACCGCAACAAAGCGTCGGCGCAACCATCACGAGTTGATGAATGAGCGCACTTCGCGTAGATTTTCGAGAAGGCAAACGGTTGCCGCATTGACACTACGATCATTCCGGGTTCTCAACCGATCCCGACATAGCAGCATCTTTCCGGAGCCTTTCATGTCCAGACCCATCATCGCCATTCCCGCCGACATCAGAGAATTCGACGGCACGAGCTGGCATGCTGTTCAGCAGCAATACGTCCGCGCCGTTGTCAACGCCGCCGGGCTGATGGCGCTGCTGGTTCCCGCACTGGAAGACGGCAACGATATCGACGCCATCCTCGATCGTGTCGACGGGTTGCTTGTCTCGGGTTCCGCCAGCAACGTGCATCCATCGCTCTACGGCAAGGAGGCGCGGGAGGTCGACGGTCCCTTCGACCCCGCCCGCGATGCGACCTCGCTGCAGTTGATCCGCCGCGCCATCGATCGCGGCATCCCAATGCTCGCCATCTGTCGCGGTATTCAGGAGCTGAACGTCGCCCTCGGCGGTACGCTCGCCAGCGAAATTCAGGATCAGCCGGGGATCTGGGATCACCGCAAGCCGCAGAATGTCGACCGGGATACGATGTATTCGATCCGCCAGAGCGTTTTCGTCAAGGAAGGCTCGTGCATTGCCGCCGTCGTCGGCCCCGGCGAAGTCCGCGTCAATTCGCTGCACCGTCAGGCGATCGCCGCAACCGCGCCGCGCCTGCAGGTCGAGGCGGTCGCCGAGGACGGTACCATCGAAGCGGTTTCGGTGATCGACGCGAAAGCCTTCGCGGTCGGCGTGCAGTGGCACCCGGAATATTGGGCGGAAACGGATTCCGCGTCCCAGACGCTGTTTGTCGCTTTCGGCGACGCCGTCCGAGACTATGCAGCAGAGAAGGAGCAGCCGGCTGCCGCTTCCCTGCGCAAGCAGCCGGCGGAATAGGTTGATTATTTGCCCGGCGTTTCCGGTACCGGCGTCACCGCCCGGCCGTTTTCGAACCACCGAATGATGTTTTCGGCAACCAGATCCGCCATGGCGTTGCGGGTCGGCACGGAGGCTGACGCGACATGCGGCAGCAGCGTGGCATTCGGCAACGAAAGATAGGCAGCAGGAACGTTCGGCTCGTCATAGAACACATCAAGGCCGGCTGCGCCCAGCGTTCCATTGCCGAGTGCGGCGATCAGCGCGTCGTCATCGACCGACCAGCCGCGACCGACATTGATGAACACGCCCTGAGGCCCCAGCGCCGAGAGGATTTCAGCGTTGATCACCTTATGCGTTTCGGCCGTCTTCGGCACGATCGAGATCAGCGTATCGACCGCTTCGGCCAGGGACTTCAGCGTCGGATAATAGTCGTAAGGCAGGGAATCGCGCTCCGAGCGCGTGTGATAGCTGACCTTGACCTTGAAGGGTTCAAGACGCTTGGCGATCTCGAGACCGATGCGGCCGAGGCCATAGATGCCGACATGCCGGCCCTTCATCGAGAAGGGCGAAAGCGGGAAAGGTCCCTCGCTTGCCCATCGGCCCTCGCGCAGCCAGGTCTCGGCCTGCGGATATTGCCGCAGCGTATTCAAAAGCAGGGCGATCGCCGTGTCGGCGACTTCATCGTTCAGCACGTCGGGCGTATTCGTTACCACGATGCCCTTCGACGCCGCATGGCCGACATCGATGCCATCATAGCCGACACCGAAATTGGCAATGACCTCGATGTTCGGGAAGGCATCGATCCACGCAGCATTGAACCCACCGGCCACGGCAACGCCGCGGATGCGGGCTGCCGCCTCGGCGTCGATTTTCGGGCTCTCGCCACGCTCGAGCGCGACGACATCGAAACGGGCTTCGAGCTTTGCAAGAACGCGCGGATGTATCTTCCCCGGAACGAGGACGGCAATACGGCTATCGGACATGATCTTTCCTCTCGGACTTGTGCAGACCTGGGATGGTGCAGCTTGATTGCGCTCAGGAGCGCGGCTGATGGGGTGACGTGGATTGGCGAATGCGCATTTCTGGTTTGATGAGGTGAATGCCATCAGGCTCGTGGCTTCCCGCCAGCCTATCCAAAAGCGCGCGCGCCGCAAGCCTTCCGACCTCTGCCTGGCCGTTCCACACCGTCGTCAGCGCCGGCGTGGCGATCGCTGCTTCCTCCAGGTCGTCATATCCAGTGACCGAAATATCCTTGCCCGGCACTAGGCCGGCGCGGGAAATACCGTTCATCAAGCCGATGGCGACCAGATCGTTCCAGCAGACGGCAGCGGTCGGCTTCTGCGGCAGCGACAGGAAGTGCACAGCGGCCTCGAAACCGCCCTGCTTGGAGCGGGCGCCGGGAATGCGCAGGTTGGGATCGACCTCGATGCCAGCCTTGCGCAGGGCGTTTACGTAGCCTTGGTAGCGGTCGCGACCCGTCGAGGTCTGGTCGGTGCCGCCGATCATGGCGATGGAGCGATGACCGAGGCTGATGAGGTGATTGGTCGCGAGAGAAATGCCGTAGCTGTCGTCGCCGCGATAGGTCGGCAGATCCAGCCCCTCCATGGAGCGGGCAACGAGGATCGCCGGCATGCCGTTTTCCTCGGCGAGATCGAAATCCTCCGGTGGCGTGCCGATCGCCGGCGACATGATCACGCCATCGCCGCCGAGCTGCAGCAGCGTTTCGACGAAGGTCCGCTGCTTTTCGACCGAATCATAGTGGTTGGACAGGATGAACGTATGGCGGCTGCGATCGAGTTCGCTTTCGATCGCCTTCAGGATTTCGCCGTAGAACGGGTTCATGATGTCGTGCACGACGACGCCGATGATCCCGGATCGCGATGTCCTGAGACTGGCGGCACGTCTGTTATAGATATAACCGAGCGTGCGTGCCTGATCCTTGATCTTTTCGCGCGTGTTTACCGCCACCAGCGGGCTGTCGCGTAAGGCGAGGGATACGGTTGCCGTTGAAATACCAAGCGTTTCGGCAATGGTAGACAGTTTTATCTTTTGCGCCATGCGCTCCCCTCCCCGTGAAACGCAGCCGAATATTACATCCCGTCGTTTTACGATTCCGAGATTTAAAAACTTTAATTAAAAGGTTAAATCGCGCCGCGCAACTCGAATCGGAGGGATTTTTCAGAATTCCCCATCATCGTCGTCGTGATCGCCAGCCTGGAGGTTGCCGTCGATGGCCTTCAGGAGACGCACGAGCGAGCGCACATCCTTTTCCGAAAAACCGCGCGTGGCGAGTTCGTCGCA
>JAGWJK010000694.1 GCA_028865845.1 Rhizobiaceae bacterium | reverse complement strand
CGGCCGGTGCGCCGGCGAGGTCAGTTCCAGCACCAGCGGCAGCCGGCCGCCACCGATGGCGGGATGCTGTTTCAGCCCGAAAAGCTCCTGCACCCGGATCGTCAGCAGCGGTTCCGCGCCCTCGTATTGTATGGGATGCCGCTGGCCGGTCGGCGCCTCGAAATGGGTCGGCGCCATCCGCGCAAGATCGCGTTGCAGCTCATGCGGCACCAGCGCCATCAAGCCGTTGGAGAGGCCGCCGACGGAAATGTCCAAGATCCCGCGCGCGTCCGGCTGGAACGGCGTGAACCAGTCATCGAGCCGCGACAGCAACGCCTCGTCGCTCATATCAGGCCAGGGCTCCCCGATCGTGCGGTGCAGGAAGCCGATGCGGTCGCGCAGCTGCAGCGCTTCCTTGGAGAATGGCAGCACGCTGATCCCGAGTTCGCGGATCCCTTCCGCAAGCGCCTTGGCCGCCTGCAGGCCGGTCGGCCGCGGCAGGGGCGTTTCCTCGAAAATAATGGCGCCGAGCCGCGTCACACGCCTTGCCCGCACCTGTCGGTTCGCCTTGTCGAAGACGCATTGGTCCTCGGCGCGGATTTCGCCGGGAAGATGATCCTCCACATCGGCGCGCGAGATTTCCGCGGCCGCCAATATGCGCGCCTGCGCCGCCCGGCCGGTGAGATCGGCGATGACGAGCATCTGCGCACCGGCAAGCCGTTCGGTTTCCACCAGTTCGGCGCCGCGCCCGTTGGCCATGACAAAACGCCCGCGCCCGCCGCGCTGCAGGGCGATGCGGTCGGGAAAGGCATGCAGCAACAAGGCTCCGGCCAGCATGGGCACGGTATCTGCCGCGCCCTTGGTGTCGACCGCAGTGGCCAGCCGTCCGGCAAGTTTTCTCGCGCCCTCGGCGCGCTCGCCCTTTTCCGTCTTGAAGCGTCTCAGCCGTTCTTCCAGATCGATGCTCGTGCCGCCCAGTCCCTGTTCGGTCAGAAGCACGGCAAGCAGGGCAGCCTCGCGTCCCTGGCCGATTTCGGCCGCCGATATCACCATTGCCGAAAGCCTAGGCGGTAAAGCGAGGTCGCGCATCATCAGCCCGCGCGCCGTCAGCCCGTTGTCGCTGTCGAGCGCGCCCAGCTGCCGCAGCAACGCGCGCGCCTCGGCCAGCGTCGTTGCCGGCGGCTGATCGACGAAGGCGAGGCTTGCCGGGTCCTGAACCCCCCAATGGGCAAGATCGAGCGCCAGGCCGGAGAGATCGCTGGAAAGGATCTGCGGCGGCGTGAAGGCCGGCAAGGCCGCGGTCTGCCCGGGATGCCAGAGCCTGACCGCGATACCCGGCTCGGTGCGCCCGGCGCGTCCGGCCCGCTGATCGGCTGAGGCGCGTGAGACACGCACCGTCTCCAGCCGGGTAATGCCGGTGGATGCCTCGAACACCGGCAACCTCTGCAGGCCGCTGTCGATGACGATCCGAACGCCGTCGATGGTGATCGAGGTCTCGGCGATCGAAGTCGCCAGTACGATCTTTCGCGTGCCTTTTGCGGCAGGACGGATCGCCGCGTCCTGCTCCTTCTGCCCGAGGTTGCCGTAGAGCGGCGCGATAGTCGTTTCCACATCCAACCGATCCGCCAGCCTCTCGACCGTGCGGGTGATTTCCGCCTGCCCGGGCAGGAAGGCGAGGATGGAGCCTTCCTCGGTCGCATGCGCATTGAGGATCGCCCGTGTCACCGTATCTTCGATCCGCTCGCCGGCGGGCCGATCCTGGTAACGAATCTCGATCGGAAAGCTGCGGCCCATGCTTTCGATGACGGGCGGATTGTCGAGAAGCGCTGCGACACGCGCGACATCGAGGGTTGCGGACATGACGAGGATGCGCAGGTCTTCGCGCAGCGCCGATTGCACGTCGAGCGCCAGGGCCAGGCCGAAATCCGCATCCAGCGAGCGCTCGTGAAATTCGTCGAAGATCACCGTGGAGACGCCTGCGAGTTCGGGATCGTCGAGGATCATCCGCGCGAACACGCCCTCGGTCACCACCTCGATCCTCGTTTTTGCCGAGATGCGGTTATCAAGGCGCATGCGATAGCCGACAGTCTCGCCGACCTGTTCGCCGAGCAGCGAGGCCATGCGCGTCGCTGCCGCCCGTGCGGCGAGACGTCGTGGTTCCAACAGGATGATCTTGCCGTCGCCACGCCATTCCTGTCCGAGCAGATAAAGCGGTACCAGCGTCGTCTTGCCGGCGCCGGGAGGCGCCGACAGCACCGCGCGGCGATCGCCGGCAAGGGCCACGCCGATATCGCCAAGCGCCTGCGAAACCGGGAGTGCTGGCAGGGAAGGTGTCATCAACATCATGTCTGCCTGCTGCGTGCCTGCTCATAGGCAAGGATTGCGCCGGCAAGATCCTCGAGCGCCGCGCCCACCGATTTGAACAGGGTTATGTCGTTGTCCGAGGTCCGTCCCGGCCGTGCGCCGCTTGCGAGTTCCGAAAGCTCCGCCTGGATATCTTCCTTTATGAGCGTACCGTTCTTCAGCGGCTGGACGATGTCGCCGCCTTCCTTGGTGGCGCCGGCCCGGGTATCGACGAACACCCGTGCCCGCCGGATAGCGATGTCGTCAGTCTCGCGCATATCGGGCTTGAAGCCGCCGACCAGATCGAGATGCGCGCCCGGCTTCAGCCATTCGCCCGCAATGACAGGCGTGCTCGACAACGTCGCGCAGGAGATGATGTCGGCGCTGCGGGCCGCCGGCTCCAGATCGGCCACGGCTTCGACATTGAGACCGAGCGCCCGCCCGGCCGCCGCGACCGCTTCGCTCTTATCGCGATCACGGCCCCAGACAGCGATCCGCTTCAGCGGCCGTACCTGCGCATGCGCCTGCATCAGGTTGAGCGACAGCCTTCCGGTGCCGCAGACGAGCAGTTCTTCCGCATCGGCGCGCGAAAGATAACGCGCCGCGAGCGCCGAGGTCGCCGCGGTACGCCGCGCGGTGAGTTCGCCGCCGTCGATCACCGCCAGCATTTCGCCGGTCTTGCCGGAAGACAGCATGTAGGTGCCGAAAATCGCCGGCAGTGCGCGCAGCCCGTTGTCGGGAAACAGTGAGAGAATCTTGACGCCGGTATAGTGTCCCGGCAGCCAGGCGGGCATCAGGAGCAGCGTCGCGGCCTTCTCGCCGGGCACCTCCATGTCATGATGATGCCGCACCGGCATGACGCAGCTCTTGCAAAACATTTCCGCGATTGCCTCGATCAGCGTCGGCCAGGCAAGTGCGTCGCGCGTCTGCTCTTCGTTGAGAACCAGCATCGTCAGCTCCTTATTGCTGATACTGTCTTAGGTCCTGGGCGAAAGGCTGGCAATCCGCTGGAATGCAGCGTTCGAACCGGCGCTGCGTCGGTTTGTCGGCATTCCAATACCGTGTGCGACGCGGACATGCGGATCATCCGCAAAACGAATCCAAAAATGGTCCTCGGACAGCGAAATTTTCGCGTTCACAGACGAACCTCAGATTTCTCCTAGTAAAATCAGTCACTTACAAAAATGTCAGATTTTTTACAGCGGTAGTGTTGACTTGTGTCGGGGGTGGGGATTATAAGCCCCCTCACTGAACGAGGGCGGCGGCGCTGCTGGCGACGAAGACCTTCGCTCTAAGGTTTCCTGAAGA
>JAGWJK010000693.1 GCA_028865845.1 Rhizobiaceae bacterium | reverse complement strand
AAGGCGTCGAACGGATGTGGATCGCATGGACCGATGGCAGGCAATGAGGGTTTTCGTGAAGGTGGCGGAATCCGAGAGTTTCGCGGATGCGGCACGGCAACTTCACATGAGCCCTCCTGCGGTGACGCGCATGGTCTCGATGCTGGAAGATCTCATCGGAACCCGCCTCCTCAGCCGCACGACGCGTTCGGTCAAGCTCACGGAGGCCGGTGGACGATACTTTGTCGATTGCCAGCGTCTGCTTTCGGATCTGGCCGATGCGGAGGCGGCGGCTGCCGGCGCCTATGGTAAGCCGACGGGCACGCTGACCGTTACCGCTTCGGTGCTATTCGGTACGATGTTCGTGCTGCCGGTGATGGCCGACTATCTCGATCTCCATCCCGATGTCGTCGGCCGCAGCCTTTTCGTCGATCGTGTCGTCAATATCATCGATGAGGGCGCCGACGTGGCGATCCGAATCGGCCACCTGCCGGATTCGGGGTTTACGGCCGTGCGGGTCGGACAGGTCAAGCGCGTCATCTGCGGGGCGCCGTCCTATTTTGAGAAATACGGCGTTCCGACAGTTCCGGGCGATCTTGCGCGTCATCGCATCGTGGCGACCACCAGCGCTTGGACCTCGCTGGAATGGCATTTCGGCGGCGAACAGAAATCCAGCGTTCGCGTCAATCCGCGCTTCTTCTGCAACACCAACGACGCCGCGATCGCCGCAGCAGAGCGGGGTTGGGGGCTGACGCGCATCCTGTCATACCAGATTGCCCCGCAGCTGGAATCGGGCCGCCTGCAGACGATCTTGTCCGATTACGACGAGGAAGCCTTGCCGATCCACATCGTCCACGCCGAAGGCCGACAGGCGTCGGCCAAGGTTCGAAGCTTCATCGATTTCGCCGTGGCAAAATTGCGGGCCAACCGGCACTTCAACTAACGGCAGCCGCAGCCGAACGGCTTTCTCAGTTTTCCACGTTCGGCAGCAGGATAGTCAGAAGTCCGATTAGCGGCAGGAAAGCGCAGAGCTGGAAGACGAATTCGATGCTGGTGCGGTCGGCAAGGGCGCCGAGCGCGGCAGCGCCGATGCCGCCCATGCCGAAGGCAAAGCCGAAGAACAGGCCGGAGACCATGCCGACGCGACCGGGCATCAGTTCCTGCGCGTAGACGACGATCGCCGAGAAGGCAGAGGCGATCACCATGCCGATAACGGCGCTAAGGACCACAGTGATTTCGAGGCTGGCGTGTGGCAGGGCAAGCGTGAACGGCAGGATGCCGAGGATGGAGCCCCAGATCACCTTCTTGCGGCCGATGCGATCGCCGACTGGCCCGCCGATCATCGTGCCGACGGCAACGGCGGCGAAGAAAACGAACTGGCAAAGCTGCGCCGTTCTCTCCGATACCGCGAAGTGATCCATGAGGTAGAAGTTGTAATAGCTGGTGAAGCTGGCGAGATAGAAATACTTCGAGAAGATCAGGGCGATCAGCACGGCGATGGCCACGCCGACGCGGGTACGCGACAGCGTCTGTTCCTGATGCTTGCGCGCGGCCTTGCTCGGCGCCCGTAGGCGTTGACCGTTAATCTGATACCAGCGTCCCAGCCTGCCGAGAATGAGGATGCCGATGAAGGCAAGGCTTGCGAGCATCGCCATTCCGCGCTGGCCGTGCGGCAGGATGAAGAAGGCGGCCAGCAACGGACCGAGCGAGCTGCCGAAGTTGCCGCCGACCTGGAAGACCGACTGGGCAAAGCCGTGTTTGCCGCCGGAGGCGAGACGGGCGATACGCGACGCTTCCGGATGGAAGATCGAGGAACCAAGGCCGAGCAACGCCGCGCCCATCACCAGCACTTCATAGTTCGGCGCAAATCCGAGCGTCAGCATGCCGGCGCAACTGCACGCCATGCCGAAGGGCAGCGAATAGGGTTGCGGCTTGCCGTCGGTGAACCAACCGACGAAGGGCTGCAGGATCGATGCGGTAATCTGGTAGACGAAGGTCAGCACGCCGAGCTGCGCGAAGGTCAGCGCGAAGCCGGTCTTCAGAACCGGATAGCTGGAAGGCAACAGCGCCTGGGTGACATCGTTGAGGAAATGGCCAAGGCTGGCCACCAGCAGGATCGGGTATATCGTCTCCGCGGCAGCGCGGGATGTGTTCACGACTTGAGCCATGGCTCTCACTTTCAAAATGGTTGCGGCCCTGATAGGGAAATATGAACTCGCCCGCCACCGCGAATAGGCGAGATTGTTACGAGAGTGGGCCAAAATGGTGAGGAACAGCCGGATCGAGCCATACATGGACGTTGCGCGACCGCTCGTTGCTCTCGGCAACGAATATGGCGACGGGTTTCGCGTCGAGCCGCACCAGCATAGACGGGCGCAATTGCTTTATGGCTATTCCGGCGTGGTGGTGGTTACGACCCCAAGCGGAACGCTGGTGATGCCGCCGCAGCGCGGCATGTGGATTCCGCCTGGTGTCACGCACAGCGTTCGAATGCTCGGGGACGTCAGCATGCGCAGTGTCTATATCGAGCCTGAGGCCATCGCAACGATGCCGGACCATTGCCAGGTCGTGGAAGTATCGCCCTTGTTGCGGGCGCTGATTTCCGAGGCGGTGGATATTCCGGTCGAGTATAATCCCAATGACCGCTCCGGCGCCTTGATGACGCTTCTGCTGCACGAACTGGCCAGCCTGAAACCGTTGCCGTTGTCGCTGCCGCTGCCTTACAATCCCATCCTCGCCGAGCGCTGCCGCGACTTTCTGCTCAATCCGACGACCCACGACACCATCGATTCCTGGGCCAATCGGATGAGCATGAGCCGCCGGGCTTTCACGCGGCTGTTTCGCCAGGAGACGGGATTGAGCTTCGTTGAGTGGAGGCAGCAAGCCTGCCTGCATGCGGCACTGCCGCGGCTTGTCGCCGGCGATCCGGTCACGACGGTCGCGTTCGATCTCGGCTACAAGAATCCCGCGGCATTTACCTCCATGTTCAAGCGCACCTTCGGCTATGCGCCGCGCGACGTGTTGCGAAGCGGAAGCTGGCGCGCCGGCTCGCAGGCAGAGAATCACTGATCCCAGTCGATCGCGCTTTCGACGCTCCACCTGCCATTCGCTGGTAAACAATGCCGGGTTGAACGGCTCGCCTTGCCGAGTTTGTAGTGCAGAACTCCAAACCAATACGGTGGAAGGATTTTCCAAGCTCGGATCGAAGGATAATGTCGGCGAACGGGGTGTGAATCAGGGGGAATCACGGTGCAGCGCACAAATCTGGTCGGAGCAGCCGTCATGCTCGCTATCCTTATGGGAGCCAACGATGTTCACGCGGCGGACGCCAATTCCAGCACTCCGGCTGCTGCCAACACCCAGCCGGTGCCGTGGCTGTTCGGCGACTGGGGCGGGGCTCGCACACGCCTGAAGGATCGCGGCATCGATTTCCAGTTCGGCTATACCGGCGAATTCGCCTATAATCCGAGCGGCGGCACCCGAAGCGCAAGCGCCTATGCCGATCAGTATTCCGCCGGCGTCACCTTCGATCTCGATCGGCTGCTCGGCGTCCATGACGCGCAATTCCAGGTGACGCTGACCCAGCGTACCGGCAATAATCTCAGCAATTTCGCGAACCTCGGCACACTGCAGCAGGTGCAGGAAGTCTAT
>JAGWJK010000692.1 GCA_028865845.1 Rhizobiaceae bacterium | reverse complement strand
CGACCTCGGCGCAATGCGCTACCCAGACACTATCGCCATGCGCGGTGATCGCTCTGAACAGCCCCTCCAGGATCGCCAGGCGACCCGGCTTGGCGCAGACCTTCGGATGCAGGATCGTCGTCCAGCAGAGCCCTTCGCGATGATAGCCTTCGAATTCGGCACACCAGTTGCGTTGTACCTCGGCATAGCCGGAAATGCGGTCGAGACCGATTGGAAAATCAGGCTCCTCGCTGTAGGCAAGAGCGGTATAGTCATCGATATCCCAGCGCCCGGGAATCTCGACCAATCCGCGTCCACGCGGCGTCCTATGAAAATAGGGCCGGTCGTCGCCGCGCATCGAACTCGAATAAATCACCCCGAAATCATGGAGCAGTTCGGCGGTTTCCGCGCTCCAGTCGCCGGATGGGGTGCGAAAGCCGACCGGTGTTACGCCCAGGCGGTTGCGGAAAATCTCGCGGGATCGACCCATGATGTCGAGCTGTTGCTGGCGGCTGCAGTCGATGAAGACTTCATGATAATGGCCGTGATACGCGATCTCATGGCCGTCCTTCAGGATACGCTCGCAAGGGACCGGCCAATGCTCGACCACCCAGGTCGGCACGAAAAAGGTTGCCGTCAGCCCGTATGCGTTCAGAAGATCGAGAAGCCGCGGCACTGCACGCCAAGGCCCGTAGGCGCCCTGGGTGAAATAGCGTGGATTGGACAGGAGCGAACCGTCGAGCATGGCATCCCCGGTCGGTCCATCGACGTCGAAGGCGAGTGCCACGGCCGACTGCCGGCCCTTCGGCCAGAGGGAGGGCGTTGCCGCCGAAATGTGTGAAGACGTGCCGGTCATTGGAGTTTGTAATTGCCTATGGTCTTTTTGGACGCGGCGAGCCATCCGGGGCACAAACGCGCCCCGGCGGTTCAGTTCGATGAAGGGTTAGGAAGCGCCGACTACGGCGGCGGCGCTCTGGGTGGCGTTACTTGACGCCGTTTACCACGGGCTTTGCGACCGCGTTGTGGACCAAGCCCCACTTCTTCAGGATCTGGTCGTAGGTGCCATCCTTGATGAGGGCATCGAAAGCGCCGGCGACAGCATCGCGAAGCGCTGTATTGTCCTTCTTGAAGGCCATGCCGAAAGTGTCGTTGCTGAGCAGCGGATCGCCGACCAGCGTATAGGTGTTGGGCTCCAGCCGCATCTGATAGGCAATCGTTTCGATGCCCTGCACGACGGCATCATAACGGCCCTGCTTCATGCCGAGGCGTGCCGCGTTTGAATCGGCGGTACCCTCGAAAGCGATGGCCGGCTTGCCCTTGGCCTCGCAATTGTCGGCGCTCCACGCCTTGACGTTCTCGCCGAACGAAGTGCTGCGGCTTCCCGCGACCGTCTTGCCGCAGAGATCGCTCGCCTGCTTGTATTTGTCGGCATTGGCGTTGACGGTGAACAGGATCGGTCCGCTCGTGATGTAGTCGACGAAATCCATGCTGGCCTGACGCTTCACGTTGTCGCTCATGCCGGAAATGATCATGTCGGCGCGACCGGTTTGCAGGCCGCTCTGAAGCTCCTGGAATGCCGAAGTCACGAAGACGGTCGTCAGGTTCAGTTTCTTGGCGATGGCATTGGCGAGATCGACGTCGAAACCATCGATAGTGCCGCTGTCGGGATTGACGAATTCCATGGGCGGATAGATCGGATTGGTCAGAATCCGGAGCTCGCCATCCTTCAGCAAGTTCAGGCTCTGGTCCGCCGAGGCGGTAGTGGCGCCAACGGCGAGAAATGCCGCAGAAATGGCGAGGTGTATGAGCTTCATGAAATTCTCCTCTGATGATCTTTCTTCGGGTTTTTGTTGTTAAAGCACCGCAGAGATGAAGTTCTTCACTCTGGGATTCCTGGGGTTTTCCAATATCTCGCCTGGGGTGCCGGTCTCGACGATCATGCCGCCGTCCATGAACACCACGCGGTCGGCCACCTCGCGGCAGAAGCCGATTTCATGGGTGACCACGATCATCGTGGTGCCGGAGGCCGCAAGCTCCTTCATGACGCCGAGAACCTCGCCGACGAGTTCGGGATCGAGAGCCGAGGTCGGCTCGTCGAACAGCATCGCCTTCGGTTTCATGGCAAGCGCGCGCGCAATCGCAATGCGCTGCTGCTGACCGCCCGAAAGCTCTCCTGGGTAGGATTGGGCTTTGTCTGCGAGGCCGACACGTTCAAGAAGGATCCGCGCTTCGCCGACGCATTCCTGCCGGGACCGGCGCTGCACGCCGACTGGCCCTTCGATAATGTTCTGCAATACCGTGCGATGCGGAAACAGATGAAACTTCTGGAAGACCATGCCGACGGCCTGCCGCTGGCGGGCGATGTCGCGATCGGCGAGCGGAAACAGCCTGTTGCCGTCGCGGCGATAGCCGGCGATTTCGCCGTCGACCAGCACATAGCCGGAATCAATCTGCTCGAGCTGGTTGATGCAGCGCAGGAACGTGCTTTTTCCGGAACCCGATGGTCCGATAATGCACACGACCTCGCCCTTCCGGATCGAAAAATCGATATCTTTCAGGACATGGAACGTGCCGAAATACTTCTGGAGGCCGTGTGCTTCGATGATCGCTTCCATCAGCCTTCCTCCCCGACCGGAACCTGGCGGGTGGCCTGTTGGGCGACGGCGCGGCGGCCCCAGCCCTTGGAGAAGTATCGTTCGATATAGATCTGCGCGATGCTGAGGATGGTGACGACGACCATGTACCAGATAGCGGCAACGATCAGCAGTTCGATGACGCGCGAATTGACGTAATAGATGTCTTCGACGCTTCTGAGGACCTCGGAATATTGAATGACGCTCGCGAGAGACGTCAGCTTGACCATGCCGATTGTCTCGTTGCCGATCGGCGGGACGATCACGCGCATGGCCTGTGGCAGGACGATCTTGAGCGTCGCCCGCAACTTCGTCATGCCGATCGACTGCGCCGCTTCCATCTGCCCCTTGTCGATCGACAGGATGCCGGCACGCACGACCTCTGCCGTATAGGCTCCCTGCTGGATCCCGAGACCGAGGAGCGCCGCCACGAAGGGCGTCATCACGTCGACCGTGCGGATCGAAAACAAGCCGGGAATGCCGATCGTCGGGAAGATCAGGGCAAGATTGAACCAGAGCAGCAATTGCAAAAGCGCCGGGGCGCCTCGGAACAGCCAGACATAGCCGATCGACACACTGCGCAGGACTTTATTGTCCGACATGCGCATGATGGCGGCGATAACGCCGAGGACGATGCCGACGATCATGGCGCAAAACGTCATGATGATCGTATTGCCGACGCCTGCCATCACGGATCGGGAGAAAAGGCTCTCGGAGACGTAGCTCCAGGCAATGTCTCCCTTCCAGAAACTCCTTGCGAGAAGAAGGAGCAGGATGATGCAAATTGCGGCCATGATCTTGGTACCGATCTTCTTTTGCGGCACGATCACAAGCGCATTCACGTCCAGCGGCGCTAGTTTATTCAAATTCCGGTCCCCCGAGCTCATTTGTGAGCTTCGATCTTTTACAAGCTGAAGCTTACGTTGCTTTCGAATTGATCCACAAACGAGAATCAAACATCTAATTTATGCGGTTTTCGCATGAATTTCCTTTTTGCCGTGCACCATCCGGCGAGGCATTC
>JAGWJK010000691.1 GCA_028865845.1 Rhizobiaceae bacterium | reverse complement strand
GGAATTCGCAGCTCAATTGGTCAAATCCCATGGTTCGAACGCTATCTATATCGGCGAGGACCTCAACCGGCTCACATCCGCCGAAAAGCGGGTGGCCGAGCTTTCGGCGAGTGCCGGCGGCATCGATATCCTGATCAACAATGCAGCGCTGATCATCAACAAGCCGTTCGAAGAGTTCTCGCTGGAGGAATATGAGGACCAGGTTCGGGTCAATTCATCGGCCGCTTTCGCGCTGACACGCGCAGTCGCGCGCGCGATGAAACAGAAGGGCTACGGCAAGATCGTCAACTTCTGTTCAGTGACGCTCAACGGACGCTGGGATGGGTATGTTCCTTATGTCGCCTCGAAGGGGGCGATGCTCGGATTGACGAAGTCGCTGGCGCGAGAACTCGGCCCGCATGGCATCCGCGTCAACGCGGTTTCGCCGGGTGCTGTCGTCTCGAAAGCCGAAGAGCGTGTGTTTGCCGATCGGCTGCAGGCATACAATGACTGGATTCTCGAAAACCAGTCGCTGAAGCGGCGCATCCAGCCTGCCGATGTTGCCGACCTCGTACATTTCCTCGTCTCGCCGGTTTCCGACATGATTTCCGGCCAGAACATCGCAATCGACGGCGGCTGGTAATGTCGGCGATTTTCCTTTCCAATAATAGCGCGCGCATCGCCATCCAACCCCAACTTGGGGCTGGCCTCAGTTGCTACGATGTCGTCAAGGACGATCATTGGGAACCGATCTTTCGCACGGCCGATCCGGCGACACAGCATCCGTTCCATCTGTCCAATATCCTGCTCGTCCCTTTTTCCGGACGCGTTTCCGGAGGCGGCTTTACATTCGACGGCACGTTCTTTCCGGTCGAGCGCAATATCGAGACTGAAAAATACCCCATACATGGGAGCGCCTTTTCCTCGGTCTGGACCGTGTCTGAGCGTGCCGATGATCATATTGTGCTGTCGCTGTCGGCAGATGGGCCCGGACCGTTTCGCTATGATGCGGTGATGACATATCGCCTCGAAGGATCGGCATTGGTGATGAGGCTTGCGGTCACCAACCGCGCAAACATCCGCCTGCCGTTCGGTGCCGGGTTCCATCCGTGGTTCGTCCGCGATCGTCAAACTTTCTTGACGGCTTCCGCCGAGGGCGTCTGGCTGGAACAAGCCGATCACCTGCCGGAAAGGTTCGATCCGGTCTCAAAGCACGCTGATATGGACTTCAACACGCGCCGGCCGTTGCCGGACCGGTGGATCAATAATTGGTTCAGCGGATGGAACCGAACGGCCCGGATCGAATGGCCTACGCGCGGCCTTGCCGTCGACGTCGACAGCAGTGAAGACCTCGACCAGTATGTCGTCTTTTCTCCTTCTTCGGAGGCGGATTTCTTCTGCTTCGAACCAGTCAGCCATCCGGTCGACGCATTCAATTTGCCTGGCGGACCGCAGGCGCACGGGATGAAAGTCCTTGATCCATCGGGGTCGTTGACCATTGCAACGAAAGTGAAGCCAATTCGGACCTGAGGCGAAAGCGCCAGGGATATTGTAGCTGGCAGCGACGATCTGCGGCTCCGTGCAGGTCTGACGCTGGCTGGTCCGCGTCAGGCTCCGCGTTGGACAAACGTAGACGCAGCCGCGGGGGCAGGATTTGAACCTGCGACCTCCAATTTTTAGTGGTGAGCTACCGGGCTGCTCCACCCCGCGTCAACTGAACCTGTCCCTGAGTACTATTTCGTCGAATTGAGCGCTGCAAGGGAACATGGAGCAGCGTGCTCGCAAGAAAAAGCCCCGCGCAGGCCGCGCGGGGCCGAAGTCGTCACAGATGAAGGCAGGCGGAAGCCGCGTTGCGAGCGCCCTCGCCAAAACCGCTGAGATCAAAGGTATAGACGGTTTTGAGGTTGCTGGTTGCGACCGTCATGGTGTCCTCGTGGGTCATGTAGTCGACGAGGTCCTGTGCCTCGAAGCCGTAAACGACCAGCTGGTCATGGGCGAAATCTGCTCCGACCGAGTTGTCGAGGAACAACGCGGCATGCAGGTCACGCATGCGGATGCTGTCCGACGAGGTCGTAACGGCAGAAAGCAAACCTTTCTTGATGAACTTCAAACGCATCTCCACCGGGATCGCCACACCCGCTTTCGGCTCAACTGTGCTCATGGCCGAGAAGAATGTGAACTGCACCACCGGAGTGTTGCCGTTGCACGATACGAAGATCGACATTGACGAATCGTCGATCTCCTTGGAGCCGTCGCGCTGATGACTGGTTGCCGATGTCATTACACCGTCAGATACGATATTTGCGTTAATCTCATCGGCATTTGCGGCGCCGAAAATCGTGGCGCCGACGAAATTGATCGCGGGACCGGCAAGAGCCACGGAAGCGAGCACAAAAACTTCAGCCAATATCTTTTTCATGGTTCATCACTCCTGTTGTCGATGGAGTGACTGTGCGGCTTATTGGTCTTCATAGATATTGCGCGCTGTTGCTCTGGTTTGTGCGAGAGTGCGGGCTGCCCCGCCTATCAGCTCCTCGATCACGGCGAGGCCGATTTTGTGCTTAACACGGCTATGCCTGTCGCTCTGACCCTCATAATGTAAATCGGCCGGATTTTGCGGCGGACGGATCATGATTCAGCCACTTGCAGTATGGAAACGTAAGTGAATCCAACCTCCTCTTTCTCGACTTTCTGATGTCCACTCGATTTTTCCCAGTCACGGTACTCGCCGCTACGATCTTTTTGATCGGTCTCTCGGCGTCAGCAATCAATCCCTATCGCGGCATCGTCGCTATCGACGGGTTGCATATGTCCAACTCGGCGTTCGCCGTTGTGAGCTTCGTCAGTTCGCTCGGCACGGCGATTGTGTCGCTTCTGCTGGGACATTTTGCCGACCGCGTGCCTGATCGTCGACTGGGCGTGCTGATGTGCGCTGCGTTTGCCGCGTCCGCCTACACGCTGGTTTTCTGGGTGCCATCGCAGACGAGCTATATCGTAGCATTCTGCGTCATCCTGCCGTTCGGGGGAGCGCTGTTTTCACAGACCTTTTCATTCTCAAGAGCATATCTTGATCGCGAGGATCGCCGGCATTCCGAGTTCATGATGTCCGTTCTGCGGACGCTGTTTTCCTTTTCATGGGTCGTCGCACCGGCGATCGTCGGCTGGGTTGCCAATCGCTTCTCCGTCTTCGACGTGTTTGGGGCGGCGGCGACAGCGCAAATTCTCTTGATGGTGGTGTTTGGCTCCCTGTTTCTTCGCACGGATACCAAGGTGGGTGCCGCGAAGGCTGTTCCGCTCGATCTGGAGGGAGGTTCCCTCCTGCCGGAAGGTCGTGTCATCGGCATTTTCGGCGTGACCTTGCTGCGGGTCTCGATCTTCCTGCATCTGATGGGAATACCGTTGGTTTTGATCCATAACTTTCATGGCAATCTCGCCGATGTCAGTCTCAACGCCGCGATTTGTGCCGGGCTGGAAATCCCCTTCATGCTGGCTTGGGGGTGGGCCGCCGTTCGCTTCGGAAAAGAGCTTGTGATCATAGCGAGCGCGATCATCTACGCTATCTACCTTTGCTTGATCTATTTCGCGCGCTCCGTAGGCGATGTCCTGTGGTTGCAGGGTATCAATGCTATCGGAACGGCCGCTCTCGTCAGCATCCCA
>JAGWJK010000690.1 GCA_028865845.1 Rhizobiaceae bacterium | reverse complement strand
TGTCACCGGAGCGTCCTGTC
This sequence comes from Rhizobiaceae bacterium, assembly GCA_028865845.1. Taxonomy (GTDB): domain Bacteria; phylum Pseudomonadota; class Alphaproteobacteria; order Rhizobiales; family Rhizobiaceae; genus Rhizobium. The sequence continues at coordinate 3,616 of JAGWJK010000690.1, read as the reverse complement.
CTCGAGGCGCCCGCGGTGCGAAATCCGCGCCGGGTTTTCCGCAAATCCGGTCGCTTTTCGATGGGCGACAAAAAGAGGCCGAGCCAGGAGCGGACCATTGCCCGAGATGGCCTGCACATCTCCGATCGCCGCGATGATAAAGACGAGCTTGCAGCGCTCGATCAAGAAAATCGCCGGCTGAAGCGACTGATGATCACGAAGCTTCGTCAGGAAAACGCCGCGCTGCGATCACGGCTCAGGCGGTTCCACGTTGAATAGGTCGAAAGATCCATCCGGACACTGGTCAATCGGTCTGCGCTGATTGCAGCGACTGATGATCTTTCCTTTTTCTCCGCGTCGCCGTTCTGGCGGTGCCGGCGGCCGTCTTTCGCGACTCTACCCGCGATTCATCTGGACGAAACCGGGTCTCCTGCCATCTAATCGAGTCCACCCATCTCATGCGGTCCAGCACGCCGGCATGATCGGGTGGTTTGACGCTGCGATCCACACCTTGTTGTGAGTGAAATGATGATAGATCGTTCCCGCTCGAAGCCTCTGCTTGCCAATGACAGGCCGCTGAAAAGCCGGGTACGCAAGCCGCGCGATCCGTCCCAGCCGAACCTGCCCTTTGATCCAATGCCGGAGCGGATCGAGCCCTGCCTGGCGCTTCTCAAACAGAAGCCGCCATCCGGGCCGCAATGGATCTACGAGATCAAGTTCGACGGCTATCGCCTGGCGATCCATGTCGATCATGGACGCGTGCGTGTCATCACCCGCGGCGGCCACGACTGGACTGAGCGGTTTCCGGCCATCGTCGCCGCCGCGCGCAAGCTCGATGTTGCCACCGCCATTCTCGACGGCGAGGCCGTGGTCCTCGACGAGGAAGGGCGGCCGGACTTCGGGGCGCTGCAGCAATCACTGGGCGTGCGCGGCGGCAGATTGCCGTCCGACGCGATCCTTTATGCCTTCGACCTTCTCTATTTCGACGGCCATGACATCTCCGGGATGGAACTGTCGAGCCGGCGCCATCTGCTCGAAAGTCTCGTTCGCGATGAAGGTGGTGCGATCCGGCTATCCGAGACGATCGAGGGATCGGGTGAACAGATCTTCGAGACGGCCTGCAGTCACGGTCTCGAAGGCATCATCGCCAAGGATCGGGACAGTGCCTATCGGTCCGGACGCACGGGTAATTGGGTAAAAATCAAATGCGTCGCGAGCGACAGTTTCATGATCGTCGGCTACGAGCGGTCGGCATCCGCCCGCGGTCAGATCGGCAGTCTTATCCTGGCGGCCTACAGGAAGGGCGTACTTGCCCACGTCGGTTCGGTCGGAACGGGTTTCAAGGAGAAGCAGATGGTGGAATTGCGTGGCCTGCTCGACCGGTTGGTCACGAAGAAGCCGCCGGTCGCGATTGAGGGCCGCCGACCGGATGTCGTCTGGGTCGAGCCGACGCTGATCGCCGAGATCGAATACCGGGCCTTCACCCATGACGGCAAGCTCCGCCACGCCTCCTACAAGGGGCTGCGCGAGGTGCAAGACAATGCCGCCGTCTTTAAGATCGACGACTGAGGCGGCCGCGATATCTTTGATGATGTGTTTCTCGATTATCGAGACAAAAGTGGCGCCGCCTGGCGACCCGTGCTGTCGGCTGTGCTGAGGCCGGCAGCTTCGCGCCGTCTTCCCCTGTACGGCTTCCATCGCTGACGCGGTTTGCGCTTGCGGCATCTTGGCCGCAAGGGAGGCTTCGCCGCGGGCAAAACCCTCATCAAGCAGATCTCCGATCGCGCCCTTGCAGCCGAGGGGCCTTCGCGCCCGGTGTGGGGCAGACCTTTCATATGAGGAAGGCAGGAGCGGAGAAAGACAATGAACAGGCAGAAAATAGAAGAAGTGCGGTCTCGGGTGTCCTGTGCGCTGGTGCTGAGCCAGGCGGGTTTTGCCCTCGATGTCAGAGAAAGCAGCCGCGGTGCGCTCAAATTCCGGCGCGGCGGCGAGATCCTGATTGTCACCCATCAGGGCGCCGGCTGGTTCGACCCCTTGGAGCTCCATTGCCTTTCGCGCGGATGGAGGCGGACTTGATGAGTAAAAGTTTTGCCTAGCCGGGTTTTGCCCGGCGGGGTCGGAGCGCGCGATGTCCGGTTCGTTCGCGCAACGGCTAATCGCCGTCCTCCGCTCTGCTTCGGCTCTTGGAGTGCGCGTTCCGAGCCTTGGCCATCGCAGGAGGTTGCTCCGCCGCCGGGGAGGTCCCGGCGAAGTAGGAGCAAGCTTCATGACGAGACAAGAAACAACCAAGGAAAGCCGGCCCTCGGGCCGGCATGAGAGGAAGAAGAAGGTCGGAACCAATCGGTCGGTTAAAGGGGCGAGAGAGGCTCGCCCGGTCTGCCGCGCAGATTCGTCGATGTCACATTCTTCCGGCTCGGTGAGCCGTGCGGATGTCTATTCCCGTGTGACCGCCGAGATCATTGCGGCGATCGAAGGAGGTACGGGTGAATGGAGAGCGCCGTGGTTCCACAACGGCACCAGCATTGCCCGTCCGACCAACATTGCTTCCGGCAAGCGCTATCGCGGCATCAACACTCTGGCCCTTTGGGCTGCGGGTTCTGCCGCCGATTACAGCGATGGTCTCTGGGGCACCTATAGGCAATGGCAGGAGGCCGGCGCACAGGTGCGTGAGGGTGAGCGCTCCACCACGGTCGTATTGTGGAGAGAGGTCCTGGCGTCGCGATCGGCCGACAATGAAGATGACAGCGACGATAGCCACCAGCGAATGTTTGCTCGTGCGTTCTCCGTCTTCAACGTGGCCCAGGTTGATGGCTACGAGCGTCCGCCAATTCCGGTCCTACCCGAGAGCGAACGGCTGGCTCACGCGGAGGCGTTCATCTCCAATCTCGGTATCAAGACCGTATTCGGTGGATCCGAAGCCTATTATCGCCCGTCCGAGGATACGGTCTTCATGCCGCCCTTCGCTTCGTTTCGCGATCCCGCGTCATTTTATGGTGTCTGGCTGCATGAGAACGGGCATGCCAGCGGCGCGAAGCATCGGATCGATCGCGATCTCTCCGGCCGGTTCGGATCAGCAGCTTATGCCGCTGAAGAGTGCTGCGTCGAGATTTTGAGTGGCCTCGTCCTTGCCGATCTCGGCATCGCTCATCATCCACGTCCTGATCATGCGGCTTATGTCGCGTCGTGGATCAAGGTGCTGAAGGATGACCCCAAGGCCATCTTTACCGCCGCCAGCAAGGCGCAGCAGGCAGCCGACTGGATGCACGCCCAGCAGCCCCAGGCCGAACAGATGGCTGCATAACACTGCCTCTCGAGGTAGGGCGATCGCCCTACCTCATGAAGCTTCAGTGGATATCGCCTGCAGCATCTATCTTCAGCCGTGGCTTCTGGTGATCCTTACGGGTGTCGTGAATCGCGAACTGCAACGGTGCGCTCATGGAGAAGTACCATATCAAGCTCACGGAAGAGGAAGCTAGCCTCCTCTCCAAGATCGACCTGCGTTCTGACCATCGCAATCACGATGAAGGTCACGCAGCCTATCTCAGCAACAAGGAGCCGATCCTCGATCTCCTGAAGTCGCTGAGCGCCCGGCGGGCATTTCCCGAGGTTCGGCTCAGTTACTGGAATGATCCCAACT
>JAGWJK010000689.1 GCA_028865845.1 Rhizobiaceae bacterium | reverse complement strand
ATCACAGCGACGCGATCGGCCATCGACAGCGCCTCGGCCTGATCATGGGTGACATAGACGGTCGGCACGCCGGCGCGGCGGTGCAGTTCGACGATCTCGCCGCGGGCATGCACGCGCAGATTGGCGTCGAGATTGGAAAGCGGTTCGTCCATCAGGAAGACGCTCGGCTGGCGCACCATGGCGCGGGCAAGCGCCACGCGCTGCCGCTGGCCGCCGGACATCTGTCCCGGCTTGCGGTCGAGCAGATGGTCGATCTTCAGCGATACGGCCATCTCGCGGACATCGCGGACGATGCCTGAGCGGGTGCTGCGCTGGCCGGGAATGAGCGAACCGACGAATGGCAGGCGCTGGGTTCGGGTGAGCCGGCGCATGGCGAGCGGCACGGCGATGTTTTCCGCCGCCGTCAGGTGCGGATAGAGCGCATAGGACTGGAAGACCATGGCGATGTTGCGATCGGCGGCTGCGACGCCGGAAACATCAGTGCCGCCAATGTGGATCTCGCCGGCGTCGGCATGATCAAGGCCGGCGAGGATACGCAGCAGCGTGCTCTTGCCGCAGCCTGACGGACCGACGAGGGCGATGAATTCACCCGGGGCGACATCCAGGCTGACGCCTTTCAGAATGGCGTTGGCGCCGAAGGATTTGGTGATGCCGGCAAGCGAGAGCGCACTCATTCCGTCGGCTCGCTTTCGGCATCGCGAACAACCTTGTGCGCTGCCTGCGGATAGACTTCCTCAACGACGTCGTCGAGGAAATAGGCTGTCATGCCAGGGATGGCGACGATCTCGGTGGTAACGGTTTCACCGAGTTCGTGGATGGCTGCGCCGATCAAGCGTTCACCCGGCATTTCCCGTTCCATCTTGTCGAGAATGAAGGAGGCCGGCGGCGCCCAGACAACGGACGTATCGTTGAAGCGGCCCTTCCAGGTCCAATGCAGGTGACCGCTGCCGAAAAGCGCGACGTCATGGGCGGCAATCAGGTCGTAAAGCCGGGCGCGCTGGGCGGGGCGCACGCTCCAATAGCCGGTATCGCCCTCATTGGGGGCGTCGACGAACAACGGCTTGTGGGCAAAGAGCGCGACGCGGCGGTCGCCGCGGCTTGAAAGCATGTCTTCCAGCCATTCGAACTGTGCTTTTTCCTCGGCGTCCTCGAAACCCATCAGGAGACTGTCGAGGCCGATCAGGCGCCAGTTTTCAAGATCTTCGGCCCAGTAATCCGGGCCGACGAGCCGGCGCCAGCGCTCCAGGCGCTCGGCATTCACCGGCTGGTCGGAGCCGGGGAGATGGCCGACATCGTGGTTGCCAGGCACGATCAGCATCGGCACGGATACCTGACGCATCATGTCCATGGAGAAGGTGAGATCTTCATCCTTGTCGGCGCCGTCGACGCTGAGGTCGCCGGTATGGACGACGAGATCGGCGCCACTTTCTTCGATCCAGCGCGCCAGGGGCTCCCAATTGCCGTTGAAATGCGGCTTGCTGGGGCTGAAATGCGTGTCGGTGATCTGGATGATCTTCAAGGCGCTTCTCCGAATTCTTGGGTGGAGATGCGCTCGCAGAGGAATTCGTCCCAGACCGGCGCGTCTCGCCGATCTGTTTAGAAGGCTCCGATGTCAGTCAGGTAACGGCTTTTTTCAGCTGTTTTTCAGTTTTGTCACCTGATCGTCAAACAGGATCACATCGGTGCGTCGGGATGGGGAGAACCGTCATAGCCGCCCCACACGGACTGGTCGAAGCATATGACGGAGCCGGTCATCAGGCCGGATTCGGCGGATGACAGATAGGCGCAGGCGCGAGCCACTTCCGCCGGATCGACGAGACGGCCGAAGGGCTGGCTGGCCGCCGCCTTTTCCAGCCAATCGCTGGAGGCCTGATGGAATTCGCGCTGGATACGGTCCTCACCCTCCGATGCCATCCAGCCGATATTGAGACCGTTGACGCGGATGCGGTTGCGCAGCAGGGCATAGGCCGTGTTCTTGGTCAGCGTTTCCAGCGCGCCTTTCGACGCGCAATAGGCGGCGATGAAGGGCTGGCCGGCCATCGCCGACATCGAGCCGATATTGACGATGGTTCCCTCGATCTTCTCCCGCCGCATGATCTTTACGGCCTCCTGCATCAGGAAGAAGGGGGCGCGGACGTTGACGGCAAACATGCTGTCGAACAGTTCAGGGCTGGTATCGAGGATGGTGCCGCGGTCAGTGAGCCCGGCGGCATTGACCAGCGCATCGATGCGTCCGAATTCCCGGTCGCAGGCATGGATGACATTCTGGGCATCCTCGACCTTGCCGAGATCGGCCTTGACGTAGACGACCCTGACGCCGGTATCCTTCTGGATTTCATCGGCCTTGGCGTGTCCCTTGGCCTCGTTGCGCCCGCAAATGACGATGCCCTTGGCGCCGCGCTCGGCAAATAGCCGGGCGATCGCCGCGCCGAGGCCCTGCGTGCCGCCGGTAATGACGGCGATCTTGCCGTCGAGGCGGCTGTGGTTGGTGGTCATCGGTTTCCTCCGTGATCGATGGTATGTCTCGGACTGTTCTCGGCGTCGATCCCCGACGCTCCTCCCGCCCATGTCCGGCGAAGCCACTATACGCCGGCATCTCGAGTGATATAGATCAAAAGCGAAGGGGAATGACGATGTCCGACCAGGAAAGCCGTATCACCGCGCTCGAAGAAATCGTGGCGTATCAGGCAAAGACCATCGAGGAACTGTCCGACCAGTTGGCCGAACAGTGGAAGGTCGTCGAGCAGACCAGGCAGAAGCTAGACCGGCTAACGGAGCGTTTCCTGTCCCTGGAAGAACAATCGCTCGACGCGCCGGCGATCACCAAGCCGCCGCATTATTAAGCCGATCAGATCAACAGGCCCTGGCCGCCGTCGATGAAGATCGGCGTGCCGGTGATATGGCGTGAGCGTTCCGAGGCGAGGAACAGCACGGTTTCGGCGATCTCGTTCGCGCTGCCGGGCTTGCCGCCGTTAAGAGGGATCTGGCCTTCGGGCCAGATGACCGGGATCGCGGCTTCCTGTTGGTTGCGCTTGACGGTACTTGAGGAGATATCGCTGACGATGCCGCCGGGGCAGATGGCGTTGACGCGAATGCGATAGCGCGCAAGTTCAAGAGCGAGATGCTGGACGACGGCGATCTGTGCCGCCTTGCTGGCGCTATAGGCGGTGGCTCCGGCGTTGCTGAAGGTCCGGGTGCCGTTGATCGAGGAGATAACCACGATGGAGCCGGCGCCCTGCTTCTTCAGATGCGGAACGGCATAGTGCAGCGTGAGATAGGTGCCGCGCAGGTTGACGGCGATGGTCCGGTCCCATTCGAAGGGTTGCAGATCGTCGATCGGCGCCCAGACGCCGTTGATGCCGGCATTGGCAAGAACGATGTCGAGCTGGCCGGTGCGGTCGATCAGGGACGCAACGGCGTCGCGCATCGCATCGTCGTCGGCCACATCGGCAATCAGCGGAATGGCCTTGCCGCCAGCGGAAATGATGTCGGCCGCCGCCTTTTCCACCTCGTCGCTATTATGTCCGAGAACGCCGATGGTCGCGCCTTCCGCTGCGAGCCGCAGCGCCGATGCCTTGCCGATGCCGGATGAGCCTCCGGTCACGAGAGCGACCTTGCCTGACAGTTCCATGCCTTC
>JAGWJK010000688.1 GCA_028865845.1 Rhizobiaceae bacterium | reverse complement strand
GATCCTGACGTCCTTGCGCAGCGTGCCCGAACCAACACCATTGGCTATTCCGCCGCTGACCTCGCAAGAGCGCGAACGGCTGGCCGGTCATGTTCCGCTTCCCGTCGCGAGCCGCCTCGATCGCCGGCTTCTCGATTGGACCGCCGAACTCAGGCACATATCCGTCGTGTTCATGGCCCTCCCCCGGCTGGATCACGCGTCGCCCGATATTTTGCTCCGGCTTGAGGCGATCGTTGCTGCAATCGAGCCGAAAGTTTCTGAGCAGGATGGTTTTATACAGCAGCTTCGGGTGGACGAGCGCGGCGCAAACCTTATCGTCGTGTTCGGCATACCCCCGGTCGCGCATGCGGATGACCCGGCAAGGGCGGTTCGATGTGCCGTCGACATGCGCGATGCGCTCCGCGGCATAGGCCAGCCGAGCAGCATCGGCGTGGCGACGGGCACCGCTTTCTGCGGATTGATCGGAAACGATGTCTTCCGCGCCTGGACCACCTACGGCGAAGCGGTCAACCTTGCCGCCCGGCTCCAAAGTTTGCAGCAAGGCACGATCCAGTGCGACGAAGCTACAGTCCGCGGAGCACAGGATGTCATCTCCTTCGTTCCGATCGGTCACAGTCAGGTGCGTGGAATGGACTTCAACGTTCCCGTCTGGACGCCCAGGCGTCAAGATCGCGCCGAACTCGACGAACTGATGCACGGCCGCGAGCGGGAACTCGCACGCATTTTGGACGCCCTTGAAGACGCGGCCCAATCGGATGTTTCCCGGCTCGTTCTTATCGAGGCTGAATCCGGGATGGGCAAATCGCGCCTGCTGGCGGAGTTGCGTCATCGTCTGGCGACGACTGAAATCACGATTTTTGGGGGCATCGCGGACCGGATCGAACGCCACGTTCCCTATCGAGGCTGGCGGGGCGTGCTCAGTCAACTTCTCGGCCTTGATGCCAAACAGCCGGAGCCGCGGCGGCGCGCGGCCGCTTTGAACGCGCTCGGCCCGGAGTTCGCGCACAGCGCAGCGCTCCTGAACCCAGTTTTGCAACTCGAAATTCCCCAATCCGCCGAACTGAAAGCGCTGAGCGCACCAGAGCGCATGGAGGCCCGGCTCGATCTGCTGGTTTCGCTGCTCCGGCGCGCCGCCTCGGACGGCTCGCTGCTGGTGATGATCGACGATGCCCAGTGGCTGGACGACGAGAGCTGGACACTGGCGACGAAAGCGATGCGCGCCCTGCGCGGGTTCTGCCTGGTGATGGCCATGCAGCCAATGGAGGACGACGGGCGGATCGAAACGCTATCGGGCGGCGACACGCTGCGGCTGAAGCTGGACGGCCTATCGGATGAAGAACAGGACAGACTGGCGCTCACCCGGCTCGGCGCCGAACGTATTGCACCGGATCTGGCGACCCTGCTGCACGCGCGAGCGCGAGGGCATCCCTTTTTCTGTCTCGAACTGGCCCGCGCGCTGCACGACGAAGGCTTGATCGAGGTGGTGGACGGCACATGTCGTATCGCACAGCATCTGGCCAACGATCGCCTGCCTCTCCCGGATTCGATACACGCCGCGGTGGCACGCCGCATCGACCGTCTCGATCTTGAAAGCCAGGTCACGCTCAAGGTCGCGAGCGCCGCGGGCCTGCGTTTTCCAACCGCACTCGTTACCGCGGTCCATCCGACCGCGAGCGCCGAACAGGCAGCCGTCGGCCGTCACCTGTCCATGCACCACCGCGCGGGCATCCTGCAGCCGGATAATATCGACGAGTTGGACGGCTACAGCTTTTGCCACGGCATCATGCGTGACGTTGCCTATGAGTTGATGCTCTATGGGCAGCGCAAGCTGTTGCACCGGGCAATCGCCGACTGGTACGAGCAAAACAGCGCGCCCGACATGTCGCGCGCTTACGCATTGCTCGCGCATCACCTGGAGGCAGCAGACGAGCCGGTCCGTGCGGCTCACTATCTCCGGCTGGAAGCCGAACGCCTGTTCGGCCTAGGGTTCGTGCGGCAATCCCTTTCGATCGGCCTGCATGGCGCGAGCCTTCTCGATTCCGAGGTGCCTATCGACGGTGCGGGACTTCAAAGAGCCATCGGCCAGGAAATGGAGCAGATTGCCGCGCTGCTCGGCGACCGGCGGCCGGCGGATCTGATCGATCTGCCGCAACTGCAGGACGAGCATGTTGCAGCCCTCGTTCCGCTATTGCTGAGCATCGCGCCCTACGCCTACCAAAGTCAGCAGCCCGAACTCTTCGCACTGCTCGGGGCGAGATGCCTGCGCCTGACGCTCGCCCATGGCCAGGCCGGTTTCACGCCGGATGTCTACGCGATGTATTCGGTTGTCCATGCCGCGATGACGGGCGATCGCCGTACTGGCGCGGCATGGAGCGATCTCAGCCTGCGACTTCAGCCTCGTCCCGAAGGTGCGAGCTTTGCCCGCTGCGCCTTCATCAATGTGTGGTTCCACAATCATTGGGTCGGAACGCTGGAGGATGGAATTGTGCGAGCCCAGGCGGGCGCCACAGCTGGCCTTGCGAGGGGTGAGATCGTCTACGGCTGCTTCAATCTGACAGCAGTCGTCGTTCTGCTGGTCGCGGCCGGCCGGCCGATCGATGAGGTTATCGCGACGAGCACCGTGCATCTTGCGCAAAACGGTGGCCGGGTGCGGAATGCTGCCTTCACGCTCCTTCTGGAACTGCAGTCCGCCCGTGCGCTTGCTGGAAGGACCCACGGATTCGACCAGCTTTCCGATGCGTCCGTGGATGAAGAAACAGAGTTCGCAAGCATGCTGCAATCGCGGTTCAGCAATCAGGTTGCCTGCTATTACACGGCGAAACTGCGCCTCGCCGCGCTTGGCGGAGACTGGCGCGGCGCGCTTTCGTGGGCAGAACAGGCGCGCGCGCTCTTGCCGTTCTTCGCCGGACAACCGTCAGAAGCCATGCTTGTGTACTATCACGGAGCTGCGGCGCTCGCCCTTGCCGCCTTCGGCTCCCCGGAGGATGCTCAGGCATTGCGCGCCGAGGGATGGGACTGCGCGGATCAAATGCGCAATTGGGAGGCCTTGAACGAGGCCTGGCTCGGTCCCAAGGCGGATATTCTCGAAGGACTCCTCAAGGCGGGCGCCGGCCAGATCGCGGCAGCGCAGCGGCTTCTGCACGCGGCAGCGGAACGGGCTGCAAAAGCGGGCCACCTGGAAGACCGCGCCTTCGCTCTGGAATGCCTGGCGAGGGTGCAACGAACTTCCGGCGAAAGCCCTCAAGCGCTGCCCGAGGCGCTCGCAGCATATCGGGCGTGGGGCGCAGAAGGCAATTGTGTTCGCCTCGCAGAAGAGTTCGGCGTAATCTTGGAATCTTGAAACTATGTGGTTCACACCGTCTGCCGCAACAGTACCGCGTGCGCATGCAGGTCAAGGCCGAGCGCCAGGAGCATGACATAGGGTGTTTCTATGTCCTTCTCGTGAGCAGCCAGCGTCACTGCTATGCTCGCCACAGTCATGTTCCCGAAATTTTTGATTGTGCTGAGCGCTGGCTTGGTCTTCAGCACATCGGCCCAAGCGTCCAGCAGCAACGTCGACGCCTGATGGCCGATAAGAGTGATGTCGCTGCCGGAAAGCCCCTGCCGCTGCAATATTTCCTGTGCTGCAATCGCAGCGGTCT
>JAGWJK010000005.1 GCA_028865845.1 Rhizobiaceae bacterium | reverse complement strand
CGCCAATGCAGGTGACATAGATCAGAAACGACGCCAGCGACGGGCCGAAACCGAACCAGAGCGCCGAGGCGGCCAACAGCTTGGCATCGCCGCCGCCCATGACGTTGGCGGCAAAGAGCGCAAAGCAGACGAAGAAGACGATCGCGGCGGCTGCGAAATGCATCCCGATCAAAGGAAGCGGCACACCGAGCAGCGGCGCGAGCACGACGAAGGCGCCGAGCAGGATCAACGACACCCGATTGGGGATCGTCATGGTAAACAGATCCGAGAGGGCTGCGGCCGTCAGGCAGAGGGGGAAGATAAGCAATGTCGCGGCTTCAAGCATCCGATATCCCCTTGGGCAACCCTAAAATACCGAAAACCGCTCATTAATATGAGCGGTTTTCGAGAGCGACTTGCCGCTATGGCACTGCAGACAATTAGTGTGCAGTAGAAGCAGTGGTCATCTGCGTAGAGATGCTATTGAAAGTCGTGCTGAGCGAATTGCCCAGGGTCGTTGCGCCAGCGATAATAGCTACGGAGATCAGAGCTGCGATCAGGCCGTATTCAATTGCGGTCGCACCGGATTCATCTTTCAGAAAACGCGTGAAAAGCTTGGTCATTATTTAACTCCACTCACTTTGTTGACAGCACGTCCGCCAACTGTTTGCCGTTGATCGGATGAGCAACACGGTAGTCGCCTGCCGTTTCCATCGCTTTAAGGAAATGGGTTAACAGATCGGAAATTCTAAAACGCGAACAGAACAGTTAATATCAATCGGGAGTATTCGAAGCATTTTTAAAGAAAATCTTTAGCTTCCCGGAAACTATTAGAAATAAATTCATTAGCACCATGTGCGACTTGTGTCAGAACATTGCGGGCGGCAAGCGGAAATCCCGAAATGGAAGACCAAGACACAGGACTTGCATCGTTATTATACGGAGCGCCCTTTGCTTAACCGTTCATTCACCATTCTTTCTCATTCTATCCGGCAGTCGTTCCCGCCATTCGTTTCACGAGGCCAGACCATGCCCATTCGCGGCAGAACCGTATTTTTAGCCTCCATCGTCGCCGTGGCGGGCCTGATGCCGCAGTTTTCGCAGGCTGCCGACGATATGCTGCGCGTCTATATGGACCACGCGCGCGTGTTGAAGCTCGACCGCCCCGTCAGCAAAGTCATCGTCGGCAATGCGCAGGTGGCCGACGCAACCGTTGCCGATCCGAAGACCATCGTTCTCACCGGCCGTGCGTTCGGCACCACGAACATCGTACTGCTCGACGCCGACGGTAATGCCATCGTCGACGAACGCGTGCTGGTCTCCATCGATGAAGGCAATACGGTGCGCGTCTACCGCCAAACCGACCGCTCGGTCCTGTCCTGCACCCCGAATTGCGAACAGCACGCGCAACAGACCAACACGACGTCCGCGCCGGCAGCAACGCAGTAACTCGCTAGCGCAGGAGTTGTATTTATCTATACTTGATAAGTACTTTCTTTCTTAAATAATTCGAAGTCTCCCTTAAATATGAAGGGAGAACGAAACGGATTATCAACAAAGCCCCTCTAGGTTTGTCCGCACTTCAAACGGTGCGGATTCCGGTATGACGCCAGACCACGATCTTTCTGTCGGCAAAAGCTTTGCATGGAAACATGCGGGGCGGCGCCTGCGCGAGCTCGTGCGATCACAAGACGGGACGGCGGCGATCGAATTTGCGCTGCTCGCCATTCCCTATTTCCTCATCATCTTCGCTATCCTGGAAACTTTCGTCGCATTTACCGCCGAACAGGTGATTTCCAATGCGGTGGACACCCTGTCGCGCCAGATCCGGACCGGCCAGATCACCTATAATCTCGGCCGCACGACGGATATGACGCAGACGCAGTTCCGCCAGGCATTCTGCGACCAAATCTCGATCATCATCGCCTGCTCCTCGACCGAAGCGGCTACGCCAGCGAAACTCTATCTCGACGTCGAAACCTTCGCGACCTTCGCAGCCATGCCGACGACGATCCCGCGTGTGTCATCGACCGATTCCTATTCGGATCTCGATACGACAGGTTTCAATTTCTCGCCCGGCGGTGCCAAGTCATACAACATGCTGCGCGCCTATTATCGCTGGCAGATCCTCACCGACCTGCTGCGGCCCTATCTCACCAATATACATCCGACGGATGGTTCCATGCCGACGACCTATCTCATCGTCGCGACAGGCGCCTTCGAAAACGAGAACTATCCGTGAGGGAGCGGCTGGCTTTGAAGAGAAGATTCACGAGGCTTTGCAGGTCCCTGCGGCGTTTCGGCCGCGACGAAAGCGGCATCGGCGCGATCGAATTCGCCATCCTTTTTCCCGTTCTGCTGATGCTCTACCTCGGCGCCTTCGAGATTACCGTCGGCCTCAGCGTCGAAAAGCGCGTCAGCCGCGCTGCCGGCTCGATCGCCGACATCCTTACGCAGCAGTCGAGCGTGACCAAATCGGTGCTTGCCACCATGCCGTCGGTTGCCTCAGCCATATTGGCACCTTATGCGACGACGGGCATGACGCTGAAGATCACGGGCGTCAGCATCGACAGCAGCAGCAACGCAACCGTCGCCTGGTCCTGGGCGCAGGATGGAAGCACGCCCTACGCTGCAAGCTCAGCTGTGACCGTGCCCACCGATATCGATCAGGCAAGCTCGTTCCTGATCCGCACCGAACTCGCCATGCCCTACCAGCTCATCAGTTTCGGCAACGATTTCCTACCGGCCGGTACCAATCAGATTACCCTCAGCCGCGAGTATTTTTATCGCCAACGCGTCGGAAATTCGGTCAGTTGCACCGATTGCTGAGCGGAATCGCGACCTGAATCGCGATATTCATCCTCAAAACATGGAAATTGCCATTCCCGCGGCCCCATTATATGGGTGAGCAACGATGCGCGAGATGTAGAACGGCGCATTAGACAATCTTTGGGGTGGACCATGGCGCGCGCCTTCCTTTTCGTTCTGGATTCCTTTGGCGTCGGTGGCGGCCCTGACGCTGCAACCTATGGCGACGAAGGTGCCGACACGCTCGGCCATATCGCCGAATTCTGTGCCGCCGGCGCAGGCGACCGTGAAGGGCTGCGCGCTGGGCCGTTGGCGCTGCCCAACATGTCGACGCTTGGCCTTCTGGAAATTGCCAAGGCGGCAAGCGGCAACTATCCCGCTGGGATGTCCGTGCCGGCAAAGCTGCTCGGCATCTATGGCTGTGCCAACGAAGTGTCTCGCGGCAAGGACACTCCATCAGGTCATTGGGAAATCGCCGGCACGCCCGTGATGTTCGACTGGGGTTATTTTCCGGCCGAGGGCGACGCCTTTCCGCCCGAACTGGTCGAAGCCATCTGCAAGGCGGCCGACCTGCCCGGCATCCTCGGCAACTGCCATGCCTCGGGAACCGAGATCATCGCAAAATACGGCGAGGAGCACATCCGGACCGGCAAGCCGATCTGTTACACATCGTCGGATTCGGTTTTTCAGATCGCCGCGCACGAACGTCATTTCGGGCTCGATAGGCTGCTCGCCCTCTGTCAGATCGTCCGCACGCTGCTCGATCCCTACAATATCGGCCGCGTGATCGCGCGCCCCTTCGTCGGCGAGACACAGTCGACCTTCGAGCGCACCGGCAATCGCCGTGACTTTTCGGTGCTGCCGCCGGAACCGACGCTGCTCGATCGCCTGGTAAAGGCCGAGCGCACCGTGCACGCCGTCGGCAAGATCGGCGATATCTTCGCGCATCAGGGCATATCAAGGGTCATCAAGGCCAATGGCAACATGGCGCTGATGGATGCGACCCTGAAGACCATGGACGCGGCTCAAGACGGCGATCTCGTTTTTACCAATTTCGTCGATTTCGACATGCTCTATGGCCATCGCCGCGACGTGCCGGGCTATGCGGCAGCGCTCGAGGCCTTCGATGCCCGGCTGCCAGACGTTGCCGAGAAGCTGAAGGGCGGCGATCTCGTCATCCTGACCGCCGATCACGGCTGCGATCCGACATGGCGGGGCACCGACCATACCCGCGAGCGCGTGCCGATCATGGCTTTCGGTCCCGGCCTTCGTTCGCATTCGATCGGGATCAGGCATACCTACGCCGATATCGGCGAGACCATAGCGCGCCATTTGGGAATTGCGGCCGGGCCGCATGGAAGGAGTTTCTTGTGACATCGCATTTGAAAAAGGTCGAGCTGCACTGCCATCTGGAGGGGGCAGCGCCGCCTGAGCTGACACTGGCGCAGGCTCGCAAGTATAATGTCGATACTAGCAGCTTCATGCGCGACGGCATCTATCTCTGGAACGATTTCGCCGAATTCCTCGTCTGCTACGACAAGGTTTCCGAAGTATATCGGACGGAGGAAGACTATGCGTTGCTGACCGAGACCTATCTTGAAGAGCTTGCCGGCATCGGCACGATCTACAGCGAACTCATCGTCTCGCCCGACCATGGCGACCGCATCGGCCTCGGCGCCGACGCCTACATGGCAGGCGTTTCGGCCGGCATCCGGGCAGCCGAGGCGAAAAGCGGCATCGTCGCCCGCCTGATCGTCACCGGCGAGCGTCATTTCGGGCCGGAGCGTGTCGTCAAGGCGGCCGAATATGCCGCAGGCAGCGACAACCCCCTGATCACCGGCTTCAACATGGCGGGCGAAGAACGCATGGGCCGCGTTGCCGACTATGCCAGGGCGTTCGACATTGCACGCGACGCCGGCCTCGGCATCACCATTCATGCCGGCGAAGTCTGCGGTGCCTTCAGCGTTGCCGATGCCGTCGAACTCGTGCGCCCTGCCCGCATCGGCCATGGCGTGCGCGCGATCGAGGACGCCGATCTCGTCAAGCGCCTTGCCGATCTCGGTACCGTGCTCGAGGTTTGCCCCGGCTCGAATATCGCGCTGAATGTCTTTCCGGATTTCCCGTCGCATCCGCTGCGCAAGCTTCGCGACGCCGGCGTGCGCGTCACCATCAATTCCGACGATCCACCATTCTTCCATACCTCTCTCAAGCGCGAATACGAACTCGCCTCGACCGCCTTCGGCTTCAGCGACGCCGAGATCAACGCGATGACCCGAACCGCCATCGAGGCGGCGTTTGTGGATGAAGGAACCCGGGCAGAGCTGTTGGCGAAGCTATGACCACCGCGTTTGTGACCCCATACTGGGGATGAAGCGGCGATATGTGGCCTATTTTCTTGCACCAAAGGCCGTTTCCGTGAAAGAAACATGGAATATCGCGGAATTACTGGAAGGCTGAAATCATGGACGGCGTCACTGTCATCGATCATCCGCTTGTGCAACACAAGCTCACAATCATGCGCAAGAAGGACACGTCGACGGGGAGCTTCCGGCGGCTGCTGCGCGAGATCTCGACGCTGCTCTGCTACGAAGTCACGCGCGATTTGGAGCTGACCATCGAAACCATCGAGACGCCGCTGCAGCCGATGGATGCGCCGATCCTCGAAGGCAAGAAGCTGGTGTTCGCCTCGATTTTGCGCGCCGGCAACGGCCTGCTCGAAGGCATGCTAGATCTCGTTCCCTCAGCCCGCGTTTCGCATATCGGCGTCTATCGCGATCACGAGACCCTGCAGCCGGTCGAATATTACTTCAAGGCGCCGGAAGATATTTCAGAGCGCCTGATCATCGTCGTCGACCCGATGCTGGCGACCGGCAATTCCTCGATCGCGGCGATCGACAAGCTGAAGGAACGCGGTGCCCACAATATCCGCTTCCTCTGCTTGCTCGCGGCCCCCGAGGGCATCGCCAATTTCTGCAAGGCACATCCGGATGTCCCGGTCTTTACTGCCGCGATCGACAGCCATTTGAACGAAAAGGGCTATATCGTTCCCGGTCTCGGCGATGCCGGCGACCGCATGTACGGCACGAAATAGACCAAGCGTCGATTTTTTGGATCATTCGAGCCCGGCAGCGCCAAACTGCCGGGCTTTTTAATGATCTGCTTAGCGGCCCGTCAGCGAAGGCGCGTTAAATTGGCGAGATCGACGGGCGCGGGGTTTCGACGCCCACAGAAAGGGTCTTGCCGATGCTCGTTCGCGTTCTTGTCATTGCCGGTATCGTTGCGGCCGCGGCCACGCAGGTTCCGTCCCTGCTTGAACAGCGAGCGATAACGGCAAGCAGCGATGCAGCCGCCTCCGTCGTCCTGGCCACAGCGCCTCAAGCCCAGCCAAAGCCCTTGACACAAAACGCCTACGGAACCGCGGTGTTGCAAGCCGGGGCCGGCGGGCACTATCAGGGCGACTTCAAGATTAACGGCCGAACCGTCCATGGCATGATCGATACCGGAGCAACGCTCGTCTCGCTCAATGAAAGCACCGCGCGTGGTCTCGGCATCAGCAGCGCCAATCTCGACTATCGCTACACAACCCAAACTGCCAATGGCGCCGCCAAATTCGCTCTTGTCAAACTTGATCGCCTAGAAATCGGCTCGGTCAAAGTGCGCGATGTCGACGCCGCCGTAATGAAGGATGAAGCACTGAACTCAACTCTGATCGGCATGAGCTTCCTGAAGAAGCTCAGTGCCTTCGGCGTTCAGGACGGTTCATTACATCTTACAGAGTAAACGCTTCAGAGCCTGGCAACGATCACCGGCGGCAATGTTGAAGGCGCGATGTCGGAAATCCGGTAGTTGATCGACAGATCCACCGCAATTCGCTGCGCATTTGCCTCGTCGGCAGCGTGGACGGTCGCGATGCGATCTCCCTTGCTCACCTTCGTGCCGAGCGGCAGGATATCGCTGAAGCCGACACGGTGATCGATCTTGTCCTGCGGATGGCGGCGGCCACCGCCAAGTTCGATGACGCTCATGCCGATGGCGCGGGCATCGCAGGATGCAAGCCAGCCGTCCCAAGGGGCGAGAACCGGCTTCTGCACCGGCGCTGCAACCAGGTACTTGTCCGGATTTTCCAGCAGATCGACCGGCCCGCCGAGGCCGTGCACCATTCGACCGAGCAATTCGGCTGCCTTGCCGGAGGATAAAGCCTCGCATGCCAAGGCTTCGCCGTCATTGAGCGTGCGGGCAATGCCAGACTGCGTCAGCATCTCGGCGGCAAAGGAAAGCACGACGGCCTCGAGCCGCGTTCCCGCCTTGGCACCCTTCAGGAAATCGAGGCAATTGCGCAGCTCAACCACATTGCCGGCAGCATCGGCAAGCGGCTGGTTCATGTCGGTGATCAAGGCCGAGGTCTTGACGCCGGCCCCGTTGGCCACGTCCACCAGCGAACGCGCAAGCGTTTCCGCCTCATCGAACGAGGTCATGAATGCGCCATTGCCGATCTTGACGTCCAGCACCAGGGTCTGGAGCCCGGCCGCCAGCTTCTTCGACAGGATGGAAGCGGTGATCAGCGGTACGGAATCGACCGTCGCGGTAACATCGCGCGCGGCATAGAGCTTGCCGTCGGCCGGCGCCAGTGAGCCGGTCTGGCCGATGATGGCGCAGCCGACCTCATCCACCACCTTGCGGAAGCGGGCTGCATCGGGCGTGATGCCATAGCCGGGGATCGATTCGAGCTTGTCCAGCGTACCGCCGGTGTGGCCGAGGCCGCGACCGGAGATCATCGGAATGGCAAGGCCGCAGGCGGCGGCGATCGGCGCCAGCATCAGCGAGACGTTGTCTCCGACCCCGCCGGTCGAATGCTTGTCGGCGATCGGCCTATCGATGCCGGACCAGGAGAGCATGTCGCCGGAACGCGCCATGGCGAGCGTCAGCGCGACCGTCTCCTCACGCGTCATCCCACGGAACCAGACAGCCATCGCGAAGGCGCCGATCTGGCTTTCCGCCAGATGTCCGCGCCCCAAAGCTCCGATGAACGCCTCGATATCGGGGGCAGTGAGCGTGCCGCCGTCGCGTTTGCGCCTGATGATCTCCTGCGGGATCATGGATCAGTATCCGGAGGCCGCCTTGGCGGACTGCCCGCCGCCAAGCACGTTGAGGATATCGTCCAGAAGACCGGACGCGCCGAAACGGAACGTCGAGGGCATGGCCCAATCGGGAGCCATGATGGTTTCAGCAAGGCTGAGATAAAGGGCTGCGTCGGCGACAGAGCCGATGCCGCCCGCCGGCTTGAAACCGACCTTGCGGCCGCTCTGGCGGATGGCGCGCAGCATGATATCCGCCGCTTCCAGCGTCGCGTTGACCGCAACCTTGCCGGTCGAAGTCTTGATGAAATCGGCACCGGCTTCGATCGCCAGCTCGGAAGCGCGCTGGATCAGCGCCACGTCCTTGATCTCGCCGGTTTCGAGAATGGTTTTCAGCAGCACCGGCTCCTTGCATTCGGCGCGGATGGCGGCGACCATCTCCGTCACAGCCCGCTCATTGCCGGCAAGCAGCGCGTGATAGGGGATGACAAGGTCGATCTCGTCCGCGCCGTCGGCGATCGCTTCGCGCGTTTCGGCCGCAACATCGGCGATCTCCATATCGCCGGCCGGAAAGTTGACGACCGTCGCGATCCGGACGGCATGGTCGGTACCGAGAATGCCGCGTGCCTGGGCGACAAAACGCGGCCAGATGCAGATGGCGGCGGTATTGCCATAGGGCGTCTGGGCGCGAGCGCAAAGCGCCTCGATCTGCGCCGGCGTGCAATCGTCCTTGAGGTTGGTGAGATCGAGAAGCGAAAGCGCAACGGCTGCAGTTTCTCTCAGGGAATAGTTTGTCATTATTCGTTTCCTCCGTCCGCAATCATTTCTTTTAAAATGGCAGCGAGGCGGGCGCCGCCGACCGGAGCAACGTCCTTCGTCTCTTCGTGAGTGAGTTCGGCGCCGGTCATACCAGCCCCATAGTTAGTGATCACGGAAGCCGCGGCAACCCTCAAGCCGAAAAGACGTGCAAGAATGACCTCGGGCACCGTCGACATGCCGACCGCATCGGCACCGAGGATGCGCGCCATGCGGATTTCGGCCGGCGTTTCGAAACTCGGACCGGAAAACCACATGTAGACGCCGTGCGACAGTTTCACTTCGGCCTTCTCGGCCGCCTTGCGCATCCGCATGATGAGATCGACGTCGTAAGCGCTGGTCATTCCGACGAAACGCTTATCGCTTTCCTCGCCGATCAAAGGGTTCATGCCGGAATAGTTGATGTGATCAGTGATCTGCATCACTGAACCAGGCGTCATCTCCTCCAGCAGCGATCCGGCCGAATTGGTGAGGATCAGCGTGTCGACGCCGAGATCTTTCAACGTCTCGATCGGGGCGCGCATGGCATTGGCATCGCCCTTTTCGTAATAATGGACACGGCCCGAAAGCATGATGACCGGGACATTGCCCAGACGCCCCGCGACCAAAGTGCCCGCGTGACCGGATACGGCGCTGACCGGAAAGCCGGGAAGATCGGCATAGGGAATGCGCACGGCATCCGAAACCTGATCGACCAAGGAGCCAAGCCCCGAGCCCAGCACGATGCCGTAGCGCGGCTTGAGATCGCCGAGCTTCTCCGCCAGCACGTCCGAGGCGGCGGTCATCCCAGTATCTCGGTTTCGAAGCTGAAGGGCAGCATCTCGTCCATGGTCATCGTCTTCTTCACGCCGGTTTCGTCGCAAAGATAGATCCGCGTGTCCTTGCTGGCAAATTCGGCGATCTTCTGCCGGCAGCCGCCGCAGGGCGGGCAGAGCGGCAGCTTTTCGGCGATGACGGCCATTTCGACGATTTTCTTGGCGCCGCCCATGATCATGTGGCTGATCGCGGTCGGCTCGGCGCACCAGCCCTGCGGGAAGGACAGGTTTTCGATGTTAGCGCCGGCATAGATCTTCCCGTCCTCGGCACGGATCGCCGCGCCGACGGGAAATTTCGAATAGGGTGCATGGGCAAAGGCCATCGCGCCGCGCGCGGCCTCGAACAAATCATGCGACATGGTCTAGCGCTCCTTGGTGTAGGGCACGCCACCCGCCTTTGGTGGCTTGGCGACGCCGATGAAGCCTGCGAGCAGAATGCAGGTCAGAATATAGGGCAACGCCTGGAAAATCTGTACCGGTACTTCGCCGATGCCGGGCACGCTCTTGCCCTGCATGAAATTGGCGAAGGCATCAAGGAAACCGAAGAGCAGACAGGTGAACATCACCGGCACCGGCTTCCACTTGGCGAAGATCAACGCCGCCAGCGCGATATAGCCCTTGCCCGCCGACATGTTGTTGATGAAGGCGGCTGACTGGGCGATGGCGAGATAGGTGCCGGAGAAGCCGCAGAGAATGCCCGCCACCATGAGCGAGCGATAGCGCAGCCATTCAACGGAAATACCGGCAGTATCGACGGCACCCGGATTTTCACCGACGGCGCGCAGACGCAGACCGAAGCGGGTACGGTAGAGAATCCACCAGCTGATCGGTACGGCGACGAAGGCAAGGTAGGTCAGGATGTTGTTGCCGGAAATGACGTTCGCATAAAGCGGCCCGATGATCGGCACGGAGCGAATGGCATCGGCGCCGGGCAAGATGATTGCGCCAAACCGTGCTTCTGCCGGAAGCGTGGGCGTGCGGCCGCCCTGCCCGAACCAGGAATTTCCAAGCACGATCGTGAGGCCCGCCGTCAGGAAGTTGATGGCGACGCCGGAGACGATCTGGTTGCCGCGATTGGTGATCGAGGCAAAGCCATGGATCAGGCCGAACAGAACCGAAATGACGATGCCGGCGCCGAGGCCCGCCCAGGCCGAGCCGGTGACATAGGCGACGCAGGCCGAGGCGAAGGCGGAGGCGAGCATCTTGCCTTCGAGGCCGATGTCGAAAATACCGGCGCGTTCGGAAAACAGGCCGGCGAGCGCCGTAAAGATCAACGGGATCGACAGACGGATCGTCGAGCCGAGAATGCTGATGAGAAGATCGTAATAATCCATCATTGTCCGGTCCTCACGCTCTGGCGATTTTCTGATAGAGACGCACCAGCGCCGGGCGGAACATGTATTCGAGCGCGCCGGCAAACAGGATGACGAGACCCTGGATGACCACGATCATGTCGCGGGTGATATCGGGCATGTCGAAGGACAGCGCATCGCCGCCCTGGTAGAGAATGCCAAACAGGATCGCGGCGAGAACGATGCCGACCGGATGGTTTCGACCCATCAGCGACACGGCGATGCCGACGAAGCCGGCACCGAGCACGAACTCGACCTGCAGGCGTGCCGAAGCGCCCATCACCGGATTGAGCGACATCATACCGGCGAGACCGCCGGAGATCAGCATGGCGATGATGACCGTGCGGGCATAGGGAATGCCAGCATAGACGGCAGCCGTCGGGCTGAGGCCGAGCGTGCGCATTTCGTAGCCGAGCTTGGTGCGCCAGACCAGTAGCCAGACGAGGAAGCACATGACGAGCGCGATCAGAAACGAAACATTGAGCGGTGCAGCACCGATCGTCGAGCCGAACATGGCCATCAGCCAATCGAGTTTCGGCAATTGTCCGCCGGGAAGGAAGGTGCGGGTTTCCGGCGCCATCTTGCCCGGCACGATCAGCACATGCACAAGGATGAAGTTCATCATCGCCGAGGCGATGAAGTTGAACATGATCGTGGTGATGACGACGTGACTGCCGCGCTTGGCCTGAAGCCAGGCGGGAATGAAGGCCCAGGCGGCGCCGAAAATCGCGGCGCCGATGACGGCAAACGGCATCGTCACATACCAGGGCACATAATTGTCGAGCGCCAGCGCAACCAGGGCAGCACCGAGACCGCCGACATAGGCCTGGCCTTCAGAGCCGATGTTGAACAGGCCGGCATGGATGGCGACGGCGACCGACAGGCCGGTGAAGATGAAGCTCGTGGCGTAAAACAATGTGAAGCCGATACCCTCGCCATTGCCGAGCGCACCCTGCAGCAGCAGCACCAGCGCATCGATAGGGCTTTCGCCGATCAGCCAGACCACAAGGCCGGAGATCACGAAGGCGATGATCAGGTTCAAGATCGGAATCAGACCATAGGTGATCCAACCGGGGAGCGAAACGGAAGCAGTGCTCATCAAGGCCTCACGCGGCAATGCCGGCCATCATAAGGCCGAGTGTCTGTTCACCGGCGTCAGCCGTTTTTTCGCCGACAACATGGCCAGCGAACATGACGAGGATACGGTCCGAAAGGGCGCGGATTTCATCGAGCTCCACCGAGACCAGCAGGATCGCCTTGCCGGCGTCGCGCATCTCGATAATGCGGCGGTGGATGAATTCGATGGCGCCGATATCGACGCCGCGCGTCGGCTGGCCGATCAGAAGCGTCTTCGGATCGCGCTCGATCTCGCGGGCGACGACGATCTTCTGCTGGTTGCCGCCGGAGAAATTGGCGGTCTTCAGCCGGGCGTTCGGCGGACGAATGTCGTATTTCTCGATCTTCTGCACGGCATCCTTACGGATGGCGTCGAGATCGAGCATGCCGCAGCGGCCGTATTTCAGATCGCGATGATAGCCGAGCACGGAATTCTCGTATTCCTCGAACTTGAGGACGAGGCCCATATGGTGACGGTCCTCGGGAATATGGGCAAGGCCAAGCTCGCGCAGACGCGCCGGATCGGCCTTTTCGATCGACACGCCATCGAGAAATATCTCGCCGGAATGCGGCTTGCGAATGCCCGAAATCGCTTCCAGCAGCTCGGACTGGCCGTTGCCGGCAACGCCGGCGATGCCGACGATTTCGCCGGCGCGGACGTCGAAGGAGACGTTGTCGACCATGGTGACGCCACGGCCGTCCTTGACGGTGAGATTGCGTACGGACAGCACGACGTCGCCCGGATGGGCAGAACCTTTTTCTACGCGCAGAAGCACGCGACGCCCGACCATCAGCTCGGCAAGTTCCTCAACAGTGGTCTCGGCGGTCTTGCGGGTCGCGACCATTTCGCCGCGGCGCATGACCGATACCGTGTCGGTGATCGCCATGATCTCGCGCAGCTTATGGGTGATCAGGATGACGGTCTTACCCTGGTCGCGCAGCACGCCCAGGATGCGAAAAAGATTGTCGGCCTCGGCCGGTGTCAACACGCCGGTCGGCTCGTCGAGAATGAGAATTTCGGCGCCGCGATACATGGCCTTCAGGATTTCGACGCGCTGTTGCTGGCCAACGGGCAGCTCTTCGATCAACGCATCGGGATCGACTTCCAGGCCGTAATCAGTTTCCAGGCGCTTCAGCTCGGTCCGCGCGGATGCCACGCCCTTGGCCAGCAGCGCGCCGCCTTCAGCGCCGAGCATGACGTTTTCGAGGACGGAGAAATTGTCGACCAGCATGAAATGCTGGTGCACCATGCCGATGCCGGCGGCGATCGCCGTCTGGCTGTCCTTGATGACGATGGGATTGCCGTTGATGCGGATTTCGCCGCTATCGGCTTGATAGAAGCCGTAGATGATCGACATGAGCGTCGATTTTCCGGCCCCGTTCTCACCGATGATTCCATGGATCGAACCCTTGGAAACGGTCAGGTTGATATCTTTGTTGGCGTGAACAGCACCGAACTTCTTGTCGATGCCCACGAGTTCGATGGCAGGCGATTGGCTCACTACGCAGCTCCAGAAACCAGACTTCCGGATAAGAAAAGGGCGTATGGCGCTTTGATGCTGCCATACGCCCCTATTTCATTATCAGCTCTTCGGGCAGGCGTTGTCGGTCGTGTAGTCGTGGACCTTGATCGCGCCGGAGATGATGTCGGCGGTTGCCTTGTCGACAGCAGCCTTCATTTCCGGGGTCACGAGCGGCTTGTTGTTGTCGTCCATGGCAGCGGCGACGCCCTGCTCCTTGAGGCCGAGTTCCGACGTGCCGGCGGTGAACTTGCCGTTCTTGGCATCGCTGAAGGCGTTGTAGACGGCGAGGTCGACGCGCTTGACGACTGACGTCAGGACCGAGCCCGGATGCAGGTAGTTCTGGTTCGAGTCGACGCCGACCGAAAGCTTCTTGTTGTCGGCAGCCGTCTGCAGCACGCCGAGACCGGTCGCGCCGGCAGCGGCGTAAACGACGTCAGCGCCCTGGTCGATCTGGTTCTTGGTGAGCTCGCCGCCGCGAACCGGGTCGTTCCAGGCTGCGCCGGTAGTGCCGGTCATGTTCTGGAAGACTTCGATCTTCGGATTGGTGGCGCGGGCGCCCTGCTCATAACCACATTCGAACTTGCGGATCAGCGGAATGTCCATGCCGCCCACGAAACCGATCTTGCCCGACTTCGAAGCCATGGCGGCCATGACGCCGGCGAGGTACGAGCCTTCGTTTTCCTTGAACTTGACCGAGCGGACGTTCGGCAGGTCGAGGCTGTCGTCGATCAGCACGAACTCAGTCTTCGGATATTCGGCAGCAACCTTCTGGAGAGCGGACGTCCAGGCGAAGGAAACAGCGATGACCGGGTTGAAACCCTTGCTGGCGAAGTTGCGCAGAGCCTGTTCGCCCTGGGTGTCGCCGGTCGGCTCGAAGTCGCGATAGGCGATGCCGGTTTCCTTCTTGAACCTTTCGGCGCCGTTATAGGCCGCTTCGTTGAAGGACTTGTCGAACTTGCCGCCGGTGCCATAAACGATTGCCGGCTTGATGTCGGCAGCAAGCGCCGTTGCCGACATGGCAGCCAAGGCAAAAAGGGTCAGAAGGGATTTTTTCATTGTGCAGCCCTGTTGTTGCTATCTTGTTGGGTCCTCCCGCAAGCCCTTATGATGGGCATGTCTGCGGAACCGCTGGCCTCCCCCGAGGCCAAGCTAAGGCGCATCCTTGCATGGCTGTACAAAAAATTCACGAGAAATTTTTCAGTTGGTAAAGATTTGTGGGAATTGCCAAAAACCGATCCAAACCGGATGTTTTTTGTACATTTTTGCGTTCGAACTGCAATTTTCTTAGCCAAACAAGGGCCAAACAGGCCATTCAGATGATCATTCCGCGCGCTCGCGCGACGACCTCAATTCGTCCCTGAACCGTGCGGAAGACGATCCTCCGGATCGGCAAAATTCCACTCCGGCGCTCCGCTTCATACGGCGTCAGGCATGCGATAACGCACCCGGTTCACCGCTTTCTACGACTGCCCTCAGACACTGAACCGGCCGGCAACGGGCGGCTTCTTGTAGGCGATCATCCACAAGAGCAGCGAGATCACCAGGAAGACCGCGAAGGCAGGCTGGAACAGCAGCCATTGCACCACGAGGTCGTAGATGCGCGGATGCACATAGTAGGAGATCATCGACTGCAGGCCGGCAAGCGAGCCCGGGCTCACATCCTTCCAGGCATCTCCCATCGGGGTCAGCACGACGGCGGACGCAGCCACCGATTGAATAGAATCGATGGTTCCAGCAATGACCGCGACGACGAGCGCGACCAGGCTGGCAAACCGCAACAGAAAACGCATTAACCCCTCCGGATACTCATCACCACCGGCCGTAAGCACGCGACCGGGTCCCATCAACGCCCATCCGCTTTCATTGATAGGGGCGGCAGGAAAGAAGCGCAATGGAGAACAGCCGGTGAGTTTTTTGCCGGGAAGTCAAAAATCTGTCAGATTTGGGTTGATCCCAGGAAATTCATCGGTATATATCGCGCCGTTCCGACGATTTGCCTCCTGAACGGTTGCGAAACGCCAAAGGACAGGTGGCCGAGTGGTTTAAGGCGCACGCCTGGAACGCGTGTGTACGTGAAAGCGTACCGTGGGTTCGAATCCCACCTTGTCCGCCATTTTTCTTTTTTGTCTGACCCCAAAGGTGACAACCTCGCGCCGAACAGGTTGCCGGTGGTTTGCAGGGTTCTCTGCCCCAGTTTCATATGTGGCGGATCACGGCGCATGATTTCGCCATCGGCGGATTTTACGCCAAAGAGCGTGCAAACCATTGCCGGCCTCGTTCAGGTATTTGCCGTCAGCGCATCGATACCGGTCAGTTCTGCGGATAGTCGCCAGAGCCGGGCGGCTTGCTCGGGATCGACGGCATGGCCTCGCACGCCGACGAAAGACGGTTGTGCGCCGATGTCGAGCGGGGCGATATCGCAATCCTCGCAGTAAACGCCACCGAAACCATTCAATTGAGACGAGGTCGCCGCCCATACCTGGGTCGCCGCACCCTGCTGTGGCGTCTTGAAGGTCGGATCGGCGGGATTCCCATCTGCGTCGAGCCAGCCGGCGGCAATCATCTCGTCCCGGGTCAGATGACGCTGGAGCGGCGTGAAGATCTTGCCTGGATGCAGTGAGAAAGCCCGCACGCCGACATCGCGACCAAGCATATCGAGCTGTAAGGCGAACAGGGCATTGGCTGTCTTGGATTGCGCATAGGCCAGCCATTTGTCGTAGCCCTTGTGGAATTGGACATCTTCCCAGCGAATCCCGGATGCATGGTGTCCGGCCGACGAGACGGCGACGACGCGGGCGCCTCCGACGAGGGCGGGCCAGAGCAGATTGACCAGCGCGTAGTGGCCGAGATGGTTGGTCGCGAACTGGGCTTCCCAACCGGCGCCGATGCGTGTCTCGGGGCAGGCCATGATGCCGGCATTGTTGATGAGTATATCGATGTGGCGGCCGGTCGCGAGGAAGTGCTCGGCAAATGCTCTGACGCTGTCGAGGTTTCCGAGATCGAGTTCCCCGATTTCTGCGCCCGGCAAGTCCGCCAATGCCGCATGAGCGGAAGAAGGGTGCCGCGCTGCAACAACGACCTGCGCGCCGGCCCGCGCAAGCGCGCGCGTCGTTTCCAGCCCGAGACCGGAATGGCCTCCGGTGACGATGGCGACCTTTCCTGTCAGGTCACGACCCTGAAGGACGTCGTCGGCCGTCGTGTCCGCCCCGAAACCGGAGCCGATGGGAATTTGTTTATTGGTCATTTTGTGCCTCGTGGATTTGTCGGCTGATGTGTTCAGTCAGAGATATTCCCTGGGCTTTGAACGATCCATGCGCTAGAGTGCGCCTTTCTTCTTCGATCGTACGAATATTATCTTGGACCCTCTCTCCGACGTGCTCTCGCTGCTCAAGCCACGCAGCACCATCTCTGCCGGCCTCAATGCCGGCGGCAACTGGTCGCTCGCTTTCGCGGCACATGAAGGGATCAAGTTCAACGCGGTGATGCGGGGCGCCTGCTGGGTATCCGTGGAAGGAGACGCCGATCAGCA
>JAGWJK010000687.1 GCA_028865845.1 Rhizobiaceae bacterium | reverse complement strand
TGAACCGGATGCCCACCGATGATGACCTCGGGCGCCTCCAGCTCATGACGTTGCTCTATTATCTTCAATGCACGAACCCGGACAACGGGCTGGTGCGCGACAAGACTCAGGCAGGCGCACCGGCCAGCATCGCGGCCATCGGCATGGCGCTGGCCACAATTCCAGTCGTGGTGGAGCGCGGCATCATCATCAGGGAGTTTGCCGTGAAGATCGCGCGACGCCGGCTGGATTTTCTGATGCATTGCCACCAGGGACCGGAAGCGGACGCCTCCGGCTATAAGGGCTTCTTCTATCATTTCCTCGACATCGAGACGGGACGGCGGGTGTGGGAATGTGAATTGTCGACGATCGACTCGGCTTTTCTGTTTGCCGGTGCCTTGACCGTTGCCACCTATTTTGACGGGGAAACAGAAGACGAGGCGAAGGTCAGGCAGCTCGCCACGGCGCTCTACGAGCGGGCGGACTGGAACTGGGCGCGCGATCATGGCGCAACCCTGACCCATGGCTGGCGGCCGGAAAACGGCTTCATTCCCTATCGGTGGCGCGGTTATGACGAAGGCCTGCTTCTTTACATACTGGGCCTTGGGTCGCCGACCTACCCGCTGCCGCCGGAAAGCTATGCCGCCTACACCGAGAGCTATGATTGGCGGAATATTTTCGGCCGCGAACTGCTTTATTCCGGCCCGCTCTTTACGCACCAGCTTTCGCACATGTGGGTCGACTTCCGTGACATTCGCGATGACTTCATGCGGGAGCACGACAGCGATTATTTCCAGAACAGCCGGCAGGCTACTTTCGCGCAGCAGGAATATGCGATCCGAAATCCAATGGAATTCGAAGGTTACGGCGAGCATTGCTGGGGATTTACCGCAAGTGACGGCCCCGGCTGGTTTACGAAGGATATTGGCGGCGTGCGTCGGGAGTTTTTCGACTACGTCGCGCGTGGCGCGCCGTTCGGGCCTGATGACGGCACCGTATCACCCTGGGTCGCCGTCGCATCCCTTCCCTTCGCACCGGAGATCGTCATCCCGACGGTCCGCAATTTCGCCGGCCTGCAGCTCGGGATGAGGCGGCTCTATGGGTTCAAGCCATCCTTCAACCGGACCTTCAAGGACGAGAACGGCCCAACGGGATGGTGGGTCAGTCCCTACCATTTCGGTATCGACCAAGGCCCGGTCGCTTTGATGATCGAAAACTACCGCACGGGCTTCCTCTGGACCCTGATGCGCAATTGCAAACCGATCGTCCGCGGACTGCGCCGCGCAGGATTTACCGGCGGCTGGCTGTGACCTGGTACACGACGATCGAGGCCGCTTCCCGTTCTCTGGCCACGCAGGAATATCGGATTAGGAGCGGAACGCTCCGGTCGCAGCGCTTCTGTCGGAATTGCCGATTGGCTTGGCCATTAATCTTTTGAAAATATAGTTATCAAGACGTTAATTGGAATCTATCTTGAAATTCACTTCATCTAGCGCAGCAATCGATTTCGGGTTTAGTCCTAATCGATACCGAACCAGTATCGATAGTGATGGTCGATTGCACATTTGAGTGGTTACAAGCGAAGGCCATAGTGCCTCGGTCTTTCATCTGTCGCCTTTCCCGAGGTCTCCCTCGTTGCTTTATCGCCGTGAAGCGCGCAAACCAGATTGCCGAATACGGAAACCGTTTTCTGCTGAGTGTGATGACGGCGGTATCTGCGCGAAAATTGGGGCCGATTTTGTGCTGGAAGGCGATAATCGAGGTTGCGGGAGGGGTGCGGGCACTCGGCAAAACAGTCACTATGGACCGCTGCCGCGGCTTCGCGCGGAAATCGGGTTTGGCGATCGAAATCGACTTAGAAAGAATGAAAATTTATTCGTGATCAAATGCGTTTATCTGGACCGACTCACCAGGTGCCCCCAAGCGGCTCTGTCAGGCATATAAACGCCACTCTTTTCACATATTACTGCATAATGTGCAATATATGCTCAGCTGATTTCAGCGTTGCTAAACGTTTATCGGACTTTCAACATGTTGAAATGAAAAAGCGTATCCCGTTAGACGCTATGTGGGTGTCGTTTTTGGTGTAGTTCTTTTTCTTGATATACATGCCCAAAGGATGCCCGCATCCGAAGCGGGGTTGGGCGCATGCTGATTAGGCTAGTGATAGCGCGCAAAAAGGTTTTACCTTTTCCAGGCGCCACTCTATCGTGCAGTACCCGTCCGAAGCGTGATTGTCCCTTGAAACCGGAGGCCTGTTGATCGATCCGCACCGCCAGCTTGGCCGCAATTCCGGGCCTAAGATTGCTCTTCGCGAAGAATGCGACGGGGTACGCTGATTCATGCCCAAGAAAATGCTTCAGCCGACAGATGAACTGATGTTCCGTGTCGGCCGCGCGTTCCTGGATTTCGGTTATGGTGAACTGTCGATGACGGGTTTGGCACGCGCCTGTGGCTTCACCCAGCGCGCGCTTTATTATTATTTCAGCAACAAGGAAGAAGCATTTAGAGCTTCCATCGAACATCGCAACCGGCAGGCGGTGAATGTCGCGTTTGCGGCCGCGGCTGGTGTGCGTGAAAAGGGGGGCAGCGTCCTCGACATCGTGTCGACCATCATGGATGTACGCTACGGCGAGACCCGACGGGCGCTCAATGTGTCGCCGCATACGGTCGAACTGAATGCCGAAGCATTTCGGCGATGCCGGGATATCATGATCGAATCGGCCCTCGCCTTCCAGGCGGATCTGGAAGAGATGATCGTGGGCTTTTGCGATGCAGGTCTTTTGCGGATGAGAGACGATATCTCTACAAAGGATCTTGCGCAGGCTCTCGCCGATGGCGCGCGCGGCGTCAACCAGGCCCTTCCGACGATACCGTCAGAGGGACTTACCCAGCGCTATAGGGGGATGTGCCAGCTTGTTCTTTATGGCGCGGCGACCCCTCCTGGCGAAAAACCTGCCAGGAAATCCCGCAAAGACCCGGCATAGTCGAAACCGGTATTTCGATAGCGGCCGGGCTTCGCCGGCGCGCCATCGCGTTTTATTCGTGATTTGAGAGTGGCGTATCAGCCCTGCTCCAGCCAGCGCACTTCATCGGGTGAAAGATCGATACTGAAGGCTTCCAGGCTGTGGGTCAGTTCGGCGAGCGAGCGCGGTCCGATCAGCGGGATCACCGGCCACGGCTGGTGCAGGACATAGGCAAGCGCCACCTGGATCGGATCTTTGCCGCGACGTTTCCCGAGCTGTTCGGCACGATCCTTGCGGGCGAAATTCGTGTCCGAGTACCAGGCGCGGGCGAGTTCGCGATCGACGACCTTGTCGCGGCCGGAACGGTCGGTGAAAAAGCCGCGGGCCTGGCTCGACCAGGCGAAATTGGTGATCTTGCGATCCGCGAGCCATGATTTCCAGCCGGCATCGGATGAGGCGATGCAGCCCGGCCAAACCGGTTGAACCATCTCCGCCAGCGAGAAATTGTTGGAAAGCACGCTGGGTTTGGTCTTGCCCGTCTTTTCGGCGTAGCGGATCGCCTCGTCCATGCGCTCCTGCGTCCAGTTGGAGCCGCCGATCGGGCCACGAATGCGCCCTGCCCTCACCTCGGCATCCATCGCGTCGACGAATTCGCCGACGGGAATGTCCGGATTGTCGCGATGCATGAAGTAGATATCGACATA
>JAGWJK010000686.1 GCA_028865845.1 Rhizobiaceae bacterium | reverse complement strand
AACAGGCTCTGTTGGTTCTGCGGCTGCCATACGAAGCAGGTTCAGCGTTATGATCCGATTGCGGATTATCTGCTGGCGCTCGAAGCAGAGATCGAACTGGTCGCCCGCACGCTCGGCAGCCGCAGGCGGGTTGTCGCCATTCACTTCGGCGGCGGCTCCCCGACGATGATCGCACCAGCCGATCTGGCGAATCTGCACGAGACTTTGGCTGGTGTATTCGACCTGCAGCAAGACTGCGAGATCAGCGTCGAAATCGATCCGCGCGCTTTCGATATCCGCAAGCTCGAAGCGTGGCATGCCTTCGGGATGACACGTGCCAGCATCGGTGTTCAGGATTTCGAACCCCGCGTGCAGGACGCCATCAATCGCCAGCAGAGCTTCGAAGACACGAAAGCACTCGTCGACGATCTCCGGCGATGCGGCATCCGCTCGATCAATCTCGATATCGTCTATGGTCTGCCCTTCCAGACATCGGCCTCGCTGCACAGAACCGTCGAACTTGCCCTGTCGATGCACCCGAACCGCGTCGCTCTCTTCGGCTACGCACACGTGCCGTGGATGAAGAAACATCAGACACTCATCAGCGAACCCTCGCTGCCGACGCTGGACGATCGTTTCGCCATGGCGAATGCGAGCGCGCTGCAACTGACATCGGCCGGCTACGTCGCTATCGGCATCGACCACTATGCCGACAGCAGTGACGATCTCGCAAAAGCAGCGCTTAACGGCGAAGTCCGCCGCAATTTCCAGGGCTACACCACCGATCAGGCGGAAATGCTTGTTGGCCTCGGCGCCTCATCGATCGGCAAGCTTCCGCAGGGCTATGTTCAAAATGTCGTGGCAACCCACGATTATTGCCGGCGCGTGCAGACAGGCCAACTGGCCGTCGCCCGTGGCTTTGCCCTCTCGGCGGTCGACCGCGCAACCGCTTGGCTGATCGAAAACCTGATGTGCAGCTTTTCAGTCTCCACCGTGCAGCTTATACGTCAGTTCGGCGTCGACGCCGAAGCCTTGATCGACAGGGCGGCACGGATCGCCGCCGACGATCGCGACGGCTTCGTCACCTTCGACGGCGACGAATTCACGATCACCGAAAACGGCCGGCCGTTCACGCGCACGATTGCGTCCTGGTTCGACGAATACCTCGCCTCCGGCAAGGCACGCCATAGCGCGGCGGTCTGAGACCGCCGTATCCGGCTTTTCCCTTGAATATCAGTCGAGAAGTTCGCGCAGCCGCACGGCAAGATCCCTTGCCGTGTAGGGCTTTTTCAGCCAGCTGCCAAATTGGGCAAGCTCCCTGCCGGCAATCACTGGTTCTGCATAGCCCGAGGTGAAAAGCACCTTGATTTCCGGCCGCAGGGAACGGACGCGATGCGCAAGCTCGTCGCCGGTCATGCCGCCGGGCATGACGATATCGGTCAACAGCAGTGCAATGTCCGGCGTGTCGTTCAAACGCTGCAGTGCCGAGGCGCCATCTTCCGCTTCAACGACCCGGTATCCGGCGTCCAGCAAGCGCGAGACGACGACGCGGCGCACGCGCGCATCGTCCTCCACCACCAGAATACGCTCCGAACCGCGGGGAATGTCGGCCTTGCCTTCGGTCTCGCGACGGCCGGAGTCATCGCGGTTCTCGCCCGCGGTCGTTGCCGCCGGCAGGAATATCCTGATGCTCGTTCCCTGGCCGATCTCGCTGTAGAGCTGCGTGTGACCGCCGGACTGCTTGGCGAAACCATAGACCATGGACAGGCCGAGCCCGGTACCCGCGCCAACGCCCTTGGTGGTGAAGAAGGGTTCGAAGGCGTGCTCCCGTACCTCCTTCGACATGCCCGTGCCGGTGTCCGTGACGGACACAAGCACATATTCGCCCGTCCGGACCTGCGGATACATTTGCGCATAATCGACATCGAGCCGCACGCGGGAGATTTCGATCGACAGGCGGCCGCCGCGTGGCATGGCATCGCGGGCATTGAGAACGAGATTGAGAAGCGCGCTTTGAAACTGCGAACCGTCGACAAGCGCCTGGTTCTTACCGCCGGTGATGACGGTTCTGAGCTCGATCGCTTCTCCCAGCGTCCGCCGCAGCAGTTCCGAAAAACTGGAGACCTGCTGGCCGATATCGAGCAACGACGGGTTAAGCGGCTGGCGGCGACCGAAGGCGAGCAACTGGCCCGTCAGCTTGGCGCCATCCTCCGCCGCCTCCTGGGCTTCGCGCAACAGCATCATCAGCTTGGGATCGGCGACCCTGTTCTCGATCATCTCGAGATTGCCGCTGATGACAGTCAGCAGATTGTTGAAATCATGCGCCAGGCCGCCGGTCAGTTGGCCGATCGCCTCCATCTTCTGCGATTGTCTGAGCTCGTCCTCGATCTTATGGCGGCTGGTGAGATCGCGGATGAAGCCGGTGAAAATGCGTTTTCCATCAACGGCCGCCTCGCCGACCGACAGTTCCATCGGAAACAGCGAGCCGTCCTTGCGCTGGCCGGTGACCACACGGCCATAGCCGATGATGCGCCGTTCGCCCGTGGTCATGTAGCGCGAAAGATAATTGTCATGCGCCTCGCGATCGGGCGACGGCATCAGCATCTTGACGTTACGTCCGCGAACCTCGTCCGACGAATAGCCGAAAAGCCGCTCGGCGGCAGCGCTGAACGAGGCGATCGATCCCGTTTCGTCGATGACGATCATCGCTTCCGGCACCGTATCGAGAATCGACCGCAGATGCGCTTCGCGTGCGGCGAGATCGGCCTGGGTGCGCTTCAGGTCGCTGATGTCGTTATTGGTCTGGATGATCAGCTCCCGTCCGGCATCGCCGACCAGCGCCTTGACCCAGCGGCTGGCGACGAAGATCCGGTTGCCCTGCTTGTGCCGATGAACGAGATCGCCCTGCCAGAAGCCCTGCTCGACGACCCGGGCGCGGATATCCTCCAGCGGCTCCGGCAATATCGTTTCGAGCAGGTCGTGCACGACCTTGCCTTCCGCTTCCTCGCGGTTCCAGCCGTAAAGCTTTTCGCAGCCGCTCGTACAGCGGCTGATGATGCCGTCGAAACCATGGACGATGATGTTCGCGCTATCGAGAACGCTGGCAATCTCGTCCAGCCCTCTCTCGCTCGTTTTCCGCGATGTCCTCTGCCCGTTCATGGCCGTCCTGCTCGTTCTCTAGTGGCGCGGATGCTTGCCGCCGAAGGCGATCACGCTCTGCGCGTCGTTGTCGTCGCACTCATCGCCGTCTCCGGCAAGATGCGCAAGAGCGACCGGCTTCAGAACGCGGATCGAATGCCGGCCGACCGAACCGAGAATGCCTTTGTTGGCGAGCTTGGTCATGGTGCGCGACACCGTCTCGATGGTCAGACCGAGGTGATCGGCGATGTCGAGCCGCGTCATCGGCAGATCGATGGCGGTGGCGGCGTGATCGCGGCTCTGCTTGCGGCGAAGCTGCTGCATGAGGAAGCTGCAGAGCCGCTCCTCGGCGCTCTTGCAGGAGAGAAGCACCATCTGATCCTGGGCCGCAGCCATCTCGTCGCAGAGCCTGGCGAACAGTTGCGGACGAAGCTGGGCGGAATCGCTCACTGCCTCGTCGAACGCCTTGCGGCTGCAACGGCGGAACTTGGTGCAGGTGACAGCTTCGGCGCTGTAGAGATAGTGGTGCTTCA
>JAGWJK010000685.1 GCA_028865845.1 Rhizobiaceae bacterium | reverse complement strand
ATGTAGCGCAAGGGCTTAATGTCTCTATCCCGTTTGCCGGCTATCTGGTTTCCGGCTACGCATTGGGCATCGCGCTTGGCGGACCGCTTTTGACCATCGCAACGCGACAGATCTCGCGCCGCACGGTTCTCCTCAGCCTGACGATCGCCTTTTGCCTGGGGCAGATCGCCTGCGCGCTTGCGCCCAGCTTTGCCGCCATGCTCGTTTTTCGCGTTGCCACCGCCATTGCTCATGGCGCCTATTTCGGCATCGCGATGGTGGTTGCGGTGGGCCTCGTTCCGCAGGAATTTCGCGGGCGTGCCGTGTCCATCATTCTTGCGGGTTTGACGGTCTCCAACATCATAGGCGTGCCCGCGGGTGCTGCGATCGGCGGCCTCTGGGGATGGCGGACGACATTCTGGGCAATGACTTTGGTCGGCGTGCTCGCATTGGTCGCGATATGGATCCTGATCCCGCAAACGAAAACCGAATTTCAGCAGTCCGGCCATCTGGGCCGTGAGGTGCGCGTTCTCGGTCGCCAGCAGGTTTGGACCTCCCTCATCATCATGCTCGCCTTGATGATGGGGCAGATGGTGCCGTTCACTTATATCACCCCTCTTTTGCGAGAGGTGACGGGTCTGGACACGATGCTCATTCCCTGGGTGCTGCTGCTCAACGGTCTCGGCGCGACACTGGGCGTGTTGATTGGCGGCCGCCTGTCCGACTGGAAGCTGATGCCGTCGCTGATCGTCATGCTCGCCGTTCAGTCCGTCATGCTCGTCGTTCTCTATCTGGTCAGTCCTTATCCCCTGCCGATGGCCGTCGCGGTTTTCGTCTGGGGCGCGCTAATTTCGCGATCGGCACCCCCGTCCAGGCCCGTATCCTGATGTGGACCGCCGATGCACCGACCCTTGCGTCCTCACTGATCCCGTCGGGTTTCAATATCGGCATCGCCATCGCAGCCGTCGTCGGCGCCGCGCTGCTTGACGGCGGCTATGGCTATCGCAGCCTGCCGGTACTTGGCGCAATCGCGCTTGCCTTGGCCTGCGTGGTCGCCATCGTCTCGGCAATGAATGAGAGGAACAGCGGTGCAATTCCGCCACAAGCGGCTTTGACGTAGTTCACTGCCATCCGTTGCCGATATAGTCCAACCTAGGGACTCGTCCTCCGACGACGTTCTGTGAGGTGCCTTCTGGCGCGCGAGGTGTAAGCTGGCTGATAGGCATTCAAGATCATCGAGGTGACGCATGCCCCGTTTCCTTGCCGTTTACACTATGAAGCCCGAAGACCTCGCGTCTTTTCGAAGCCTGCCGAAAGCCGAGCAAGAAGCTGTCGATGCTATCGGCATCGCACAGTGGGCGGCCTGGGAGGAAAGAAACGCTGCCTTTATCCTTGATCGTGGCGGCATGGTGGGAAAGACGACGCGGATAACCAAGGACGGCGTCACCGAAGCCGCCAACCCGCTCTGCGGCTATCTGGTGGTCGAGGCCGAAACTGCTGACGCAGCTGCACGACTTTTCCACGATCACCCTCACATTACCGTCTTTCCCGGCGACGGCGTGGATATCATGCCCTTCTTCACCTGACGCCTCGGGGGGAATTCCGATCGCGGCTGAATAACGCAGAAACCTAAACCAGTGATCGCTCGCCACGCGCCCCGTTTCAATGAAAAAGCGGTGATCGGGTGGATCACCGCTTTGTTGGGATGCGAGGATGGATCGACGTCAGCCGGAGCTTGGCTCTGGATGCAGCGCCAGCTTCAGGTCTATGAGGCCGCGGCTGGCGTCGCGGTTGCCGGTGGCTGCAGCCGCGTTGAAGACGCGCTCGGCATCGGCATACATTTTCAGGTTGAGGTAGCTGTAGCCGCGCAGCACCATCAGGTCGACGCGTTCCTGCTGCAGTTGTGCCCGCTGGTCGAGATAGACCAGCGTCTCCTGATAGCGCTTGGCGCTGAAGGCGGACAGCGCTCTGTCGGCAAGGATCGAAACCTGCAGTTCGGCGGCGCGCTGGCGGGTGAGGGGGGCTTTAGCCGCCGCAACGGCCGCATTGTTGGAGAGGCCGACACGCATGTAGGCAAGGCTCTGTCCGTAAGCGGCGTCTTCGCGTGTCTTGCCGGGTGGGCCGTTCAGCGCGACCTCGAAAGCCGAGATCGCCTCCATCGGACGATTGATGTTCATCAGGCACCAGCCGCGGGCAAGTGCGTTCGTCGGGCTCAGCAATTGGGCGTTGACTGTTGTCGAACAGCCGCGTGGGGCGCGGGCCGTGGTCCGGCGCGCAACTGTCGGCCCAACTGCCGGTTGGCTGTAGGCCATCGGTGCCGGCGCGACCTGGCGCGTTGCGACGGGGGGAACATAGGTCGTATTCGGGACAGTTAGCGGCTGGGTCTGCGTGGGAACCACAGTGGTTTGGGTCGGAACGACAATGGTCTGCGGAACAGCCTGGTTCGGCGAGGGAAGAGGAGCGTAGGTCGCCGGGGTGCGCGGCGTGACCTCGCCAAGCACTGCGATGCGGTCGG
The DNA here is from genome assembly GCA_028865845.1 of Rhizobiaceae bacterium. Taxonomy (GTDB): domain Bacteria; phylum Pseudomonadota; class Alphaproteobacteria; order Rhizobiales; family Rhizobiaceae; genus Rhizobium. Next base: position 1,166 of record JAGWJK010000685.1, on the reverse strand, counting down.
AACGGCCGGCCCATAGCCGCTTGATTTCCGAAACGCCGGCGCGATCGCCCAATTGGTCGCGGGTGATGGCAAGGCCGTAGGCGGATGGTTCGTCGTCCGGTTTCCAGCGGAGCGCCGTGTCGAACCAGCGTGCGGCGGTCTGCGGCTGGTTGAGCGAACGGGCATACCAGCCGAACTGCTGCGCGGTTGGGACATATTTCTGCGCGATCACCTCGGTCGCGATACGCGAGAGAACCTCTTCGCTGAGATTCGCCGGCGGCTGCAGCGCCATCAGATTGGCGGTCGCGGCAAGATAGGTCGCGGTCGCGTCCTTGGTCTCGTCACGCCACTTGTACATGATGTCTTCGGCTTCCTGCGGCTTTTTCTGGTCGATCAGGATCAGGGCAAGACCTTGAGAAGCCGTGACGGAATCATCTTTTTCGCGGGCGGCGCGGAACCATTTTTCCGCCTCGGTCTCATTCTTGCGGCGCAGATAATACCAGCCGAGAAGCAGGTCGTCGGAAGCGAGCCCTTGCGTTTCGGCGGCGCGCTCGACCTGGGTCAGATAGTCCTGTGCGACACTCAGCTTGGGATCGTCATTGCCTTCGGCGACGAAGCGGCGGGCAATATCGGTGCGGATACTGTCGAATTCCCGTCCGCCATTGCCGTCGGGCCTTTCGAGCGCCATCAGATCCTGCATCTGCTGGTAGGAGAGGAGTGCGGCCGCCTTCTGGATTGTGGCGAGCCGCTCCTGCGGATTGGTGCAGTTTCTGAGGATATAGACATAAGCATCGTGGCCGCGCTGGGCACGATTGGTCTGAACGAAGGCTTCGGCGACCCGCCAGAGAACGTCGATGTCGCTGCAGGTTAGCAGGCTTGGCGTATTGGCGCCGATATCGACGACGGTCGCAAATTGCTTGAGGTCGGAAGCGTTGACGAGACGGGCGCGGGCTTCGGCAACATCGAGGCGCTCAAGCAGGTCAGCCGGTGTCTGCCAGGTCGGTTCAGCAGCCTGGCGGTCGGCGATCGCCTTGCGCAGTTCGGCATAGCGGCCCTCCGAATAGAGCTGCCACATCATCTCCAATTGCTTGTCGCTGTTTTGCGGGATCGCAAGCGGATCGGCGGGCGGCACCCAGTTCGGATAGAGCGCCTGAAGACGCGCAATCTCTGCGGCGAGCCGGGCCTTG
>JAGWJK010000684.1 GCA_028865845.1 Rhizobiaceae bacterium | reverse complement strand
CATGGACGAGCCGACCGGCGGCCTCGACGTTTCCGTTCAGGCACGGCTGCTCGATCTGCTGCGCGGGCTGGTGCGCGAACTCGGCATTGCAGCGATCGTCGTGACACATGATCTGGCGGTCGTTCGGCTGCTGGCCGATCGGCTGATGGTGATGTGGCGGGGCGACGTGGTGGAACAGGGCCTGACAGACCAGGTGCTCGACGACCCGCACCACCCTTACACGCAGCTTCTGGTTTCCTCCGTCTTGCAGGTCTGAGCGATGAACGACGACAAGAATTCCGCAAACACTCCGATCAGCGTCCGGTCGCTGTCAAAGACCTTCACGCTGCACACCCAGGGCGGCACGCAGATTCCGGTCTTCGCCGATCTCGATCTCGACGTCCGGCGCGGCGAGTGCGTCTGCCTGCACGGTCCCTCCGGCGCCGGCAAGTCGACGCTGTTGCGCTCGCTCTATGCGAACTACAAGCCGCACAAGGGTTCGATCTTGGTGGAACACGACGATATCGTGGTCGATCTCGCGACTGCCGAACCATGGGAAGTGGTGGAGGTTCGCCGCCGCACCATCGGCTACGTCAGCCAGTTCCTGCGTGTCATTCCGCGCGTGCCGACGCTGGAAATCGTCGCCGAGCCCAGCCTGATGCGCGGCGAGAGCCGAGAAGCGGCCGAGGAGAAGGCAAGGACGCTTTTGACCCGTCTTCGGATTCCGGAACGGCTCTGGAGCCTGGCGCCAGCGACCTTCTCCGGCGGCGAGCAGCAGCGCGTCAATATCGCTCGCGGCTTTGCGGTCGATTATCCGATCCTTCTGCTCGACGAGCCGACGGCATCGCTCGACGCGCAGAACCGCCGCACCGTCATCGACATCATTCTCGAAGCGAAGGCGCGCGGCACCGCGGTCGTCGGCATCTTCCACGACCAGGAAGTGCGCGACGCCGTCTCCGACCGATTGTTCGAAGTTCTGGCCTATCAAGGGAGTGCCGCATGACCGATTCCCTCACACTCACCAATGCCAGGATCATTCTCGCCGACGAAATGATCGAGGGCACAGTTCATATTACAGGCGGCCGCATCGATGATATCGCCGAAGGTTCCAGCGTGCTGCCCGGCGCAATCGACTTCGGCGGCGACTACCTGATCCCCGGTATTGTCGATCTCCATACCGACAGCCTGGAAAAACACGTTATGCCGCGCCCCGGTGTGCTCTTCAACACCGTGCTTGCGGCCATGGCGCATGATGCCCAGATCATCTCGTCTGGCATCACGACCGTGCTCGACGCGATCTGCATCGGCTCCAGCCTGCGCAATCCCGAGCGCAACGACATCCTGATGCCGATGGTGGACGGCATCAGGACAGCGCGCACCCGCGGCCTGCTGCGAGCCGACCATCTGCTGCACATGCGCTGCGAGATCACCGACGGCCGCGTGGTCGAAATGTTCGAACCTTTCGCCACAGATCCGTTGACGCGGATGATGTCCGTCATGGATCATTCGCCGGGGCAGCGCCAATCGCCGGACCTGGAGAAATACAAGAAGAAGCAGCTCTCCTACCGCGCCTTCGATCCGGAGGAACTTGACCGGGCTGTCGAGGAGCTGATGGAAGCCTCGCGCACGATCGGCCCCGTCAATCGCGCCGCCCTGATCGAGATTGGCCGCGCCAATGGCATCCCACTTGCCAGCCACGACGACGAAACCACCGACCATATCACCCAGGCTTCCGGGGAAGGCGTGGTGATCTGCGAGTTTCCGACGACCTTCGAGGCGGCGGAAGCCGCGCGCGAGCACGGACTTGCCATCCTGATGGGCTCACCGAACATCATTCGCGGCGGATCGCACACCGGCAATGTCGGCGCAGCCGCACTCGCCCGGCGCGGGCTGCTCGACATCGTGTCGTCGGACTATGTGCCGATCAGCCTGTTGCAGAGCGCCTTCGCCCTGACGAAGGAAGATATCGGCTATGACCTGGCCCACGCCATCCGCACCGTGACGCTCAACCCGGCAAACGCCGTCGGCCTCACCGATCGCGGCAGCGTCGCCACCGGCAAACGCGCCGATCTCGTCCGCGTCAGCATGGTGGAAGGATTGCCGGCGGTTCGCTCGGTCTGGGTCGAGGGACGGCAGACCTACTGAGCGGCACTTGTTACAGAAAGATCGATCTCGGACTGGCTCCAAGCGGGCTGGCCGGGGCTCGGACAATCATCAAATCGCTTGAGTTGCGTTGATATCAAACCTGCGCGGAATCATAGCATTTCCAAAGTTGCTGCCTGTATCGTCACCGAATGACCATGCAACGTTTGTTCGCTTGAATGATTGTAATCGCTGCAGTCGGTCGAATTGATCGGGCCAACACAGATGGGCGTCAGCATTTCCGTCGGAATAATGCCTTTTCCGGACAGAAAAGCCATTCCACGCACGAATTGTGCGTTCGTTCGATTCAAATAGCTAAACCCCAATGCCATGAGAGGTAGATAGCTCGGTGCAGTTTCGGAGAAGATTCCCAAGTAGGGAACTGCAAACTTGCGACGTCCTTGAGTGAGGACAATATAAGTCTCATTGTCGATTTTAAGTGAGACGGGGAGACCTTTGTAATCGGAACTCACAAGGCCACATCCGTCGAGGCACGCTGGTGAGTCGTACGCGCCTTCCCAAACACTTGAGCTCGCACGCGCATTACCGTCCACGACAGCATTTAAGGTTATGCGATATCGCACCGTCGCATGCGGAAAGTTCCACCACCAGACAGCGGGTACTGCAAAAATCAACAGTACGAAAACTATGACGGCGTTTCGCAACCACTTCATAAATCAATCGGCTCCCACTTCGCTTACCCGCGGCAATGACCCTCGAAGCTTGTTTGTACAGAGATAATTCGCACCTATGCGCGAACTATTCAACTCAAAGGAAGCTCTGCTCTGGTAGAGTTGCACAAATATGCGTTTTTCTGCCATGACCACGCACATCCTAAGTGTTGACGGTCATGAGGAATCAGAACAAATCAATTACGAAATCGCACTGGAATCTCCAAAGGATCCCAATTCTTCAGCCTGCGGTAGCGACGTCATGCAGTTTCCTGGCGATGAATGGCAAGTCGACGGCAGCGGATATGATGCCGAGCTTCTGGCAAATGCCCTGCATGCGGCCACCGATTTCGGCTCGCTCGCTGCCGCGATCGTTCATCGCGGAAAAGTGCTGGCCTGGAACGGCGATCCGTCGCGCAAAGTTCTGATCAGATCGATCCGCAAGAGCCTGCTGAGCGCATTGATCGGTATCGAAGTGACCGAAGGCCGCATCGAGCTGGCCTCGACCCTTCGCGATCTCGGTATCGACGACGTCGAACCGGTCCTCAGCGAACAGGAAAAGCAGGCGACGGTCGGCGATCTTTTGAAGGCGCGTTCAGGAATCTATCATCCGGCACTCGCCGAAAGCGAGGAGATGAAAGCAGCAAGGCCGAAGCGGGGATCACATCCGCCGGGAACCTTCTGGTATTATAACAATTGGGATTTCAATGCGCTGGGCACCATCTACGAGCGAGCCAGCGGTCTATCGGTGTTCGAAGGATTTCACCGTCATATAGCCGAGCCCATCGGCATGCACGATTTCACGCTCGACGATGGCGCCTACCTTCGCGGCGACGATTCCATCCATCCCGCCTATCATTTCCATCTGACGC
>JAGWJK010000683.1 GCA_028865845.1 Rhizobiaceae bacterium | reverse complement strand
CATACGCAGCATGCGGGCCAGCGAAAAGATGATGGCCATCATCAGCACCAGCCAGAGGATCGAGGCCAGGCCGCCAGAACCGGGGATGAAGGTGATGAGCGCGATCAGCAGTGCGTTGAGATAGGACATCGGCATGCCGAGCCAATTGACGACGACGACCACGGGAGCGAACTTGTCGTTGAAGCGGAACATCATCAACAGCAGGCCCGCAAGAATGAGCGGCGCCAGCCAGCTTGCCGCCTCGACGAGAGCCAGTCGGAAGAAGAAGGCGAAACCGGCGGTCGTCTCCGGCGGCATGGCCGAGAGATAGGCTTGTTGCCACCAAAGCCAGGAAATGCCGATTGAGGGCAGGCTCCAGAGGATGGCCCAGAAGGAGCGCAGCATCCCTCGATCCGACATGTCGAGATACAGGAAGCCGCGCGGGTCCATGCGGATCAGCAACCAGAGGCCCGAGAGATAGTACTGGACTTCCCTATAGGTCGGCATTCGCGAACCATCGTTGGATGAACGTCTCGTAGGTCTCGGTCAGGGTTTCGAGATCGGCGAGGGATACACGTTCATTGACCATATGCATCGTCTGGCCGACGAGACCGAACTCCACGACCGGGCAATAGTCCTTGATATAACGGGCGTCCGAAGTCCCGCCTGTGGTGGAAAGCTTCGGCATGCGGCCGGTGACGTTCTCGATCGCCGACGACAGGGAAGCGATGAGCGCGTTGTTGCGGGTGAGGAAGACCTGGCTCGGGCGTTCCGACCAGGTGATGTCGTATTTAGCCGGATTGCGGCCCGGACGCAGCGCCTGATCGGCTGCGGCGCGGTCGAGACGGGCCAGAATCTCCGCCTTCAGCGTTTCAGTCGTCCAGGTGTCGTTGAAACGGATGTTGAACGCGGCGGTCGCCTTGGCTGGGATGACGTTGGTGGCGGCGTTGCCGACGTCGATCGTCGTTACTTCGAGGTTCGACGGCTGGAAATTATCGGTACCTGCGTCGAAGGGAGGATCGAGCAGCGCCTCCGTCAGCTTGATGATGCTGCGCACCGGATTGTCAGCGAGATGCGGATAGGCCGCGTGCCCCTGAACCCCATGCACGGTGATGAAGCCGGAGATCGAGCCTCGGCGGCCGATCTTGATCATGTCGCCCAGCTGGTCCGGATTTGTCGGCTCGCCGACGATCGAAGCGTCCCAGCGTTCGCCGCGTTCGGCAGCCCATTCGAGCAGCTTCACGGTGCCGTTGATCGCCGGGCCTTCCTCGTCGCCCGTGATCAGGAAGGAGATCGAGCCGGCCGGCGCACCGTGTTTTTCGATGTGACGGGCGACGGCTGCGACGAAACAGGCTATGCCACCCTTCATGTCGACCGCCCCGCGGCCGAAGAGTTCGCCGTCGACGATTTCGGCGGCAAAGGGCGGGTGGCTCCAGGAGGCTGCGTCGCCGACAGGAACGACATCCGTATGGCCGGCAAACATCAGGTGCGGACCGTCCGTGCCGAGCCGGGCGTAAAGGTTTTCGATATCGGGCGTGCCGGGCGTGCTTGCGGTCATGCGCTCGACCTTGAAGCCAAGCGGTGCCAGCATTTCGGAAAGCGCTGAGAGCGCCCCGCCTTCGGCCGGCGTCACGGACGCGCGGCGGATCAGGGTTTGCAGATTGGTGACAGGATCAGTGACGGTCATCGGAGATAATCTATCCGGCGGGAAATGGCAAAGCGATGGCGAAACAACAGGCAATTGCCCGAATAGTCTCTGCCGCGTTTCTAGCCAATCAAAAAGGGTCTGTCACCCGGCAAGCGTGAGGGAGCGCACCGCAAAGGCGCGCCCCCTCAAATACATCAGTCGCGCAGCAATTCGTTGATGCCCGTCTTGGAGCGGGTCCTTTCGTCGACGCGCTTGACGATGACGGCGCAATAGAGGCTCGGAGCCGGTTGGCCGTTGGCCATCGTGTTGCCGCTCGGCAGCGTGCCGGCGACGACGACGGAGTAGGGCGGCACTTCGCCATAGCTGATCTCGCCGGTCGCGCGATCGACGATCTTGGTCGACTTGCCGATAAAGACGCCCATGCCGAGCACGGAGCCTTCACGCACGATGCAGCCCTCGACGACTTCCGAGCGCGCGCCGATGAAGCAATTGTCCTCGATGATCGTCGGACCGGCCTGCATCGGCTCCAATACGCCGCCGATGCCAACGCCGCCGGAGAGGTGCACGTGCTTGCCGATCTGCGCGCAGGAACCGACGGTCGCCCAGGTGTCGACCATCGTGCCTTCGCCCACGTAGGCGCCGAGATTGACGAAGGACGGCATCAGGATGGCGTTCGGAGCGATATAGGCCGAGCGGCGGACGACGGCGTTGGGAACGGCGCGGAAGCCGGCTTCGCGGAAGCGGTTTTCGCCCCAGCCTTCAAATTTCGACGGCACCTTGTCCCACCAGGTCGAGCCGCCGGGACCGCCTTCGACGACGCCCATGTCGTTGAGACGGAAGGACAAAAGCACCGCTTTCTTCAGCCATTGATTGACGGTCCAGTTGCCGTCGGAGCCGCGTTCGGCCACGCGTACCTTGCCGCTGTCGAGCAGGTTGAGCGCGGTTTCGACGGCGTCGCGAACTTCGCCGCGGGTCGACGTGTTCACATTGTCGCGATTGTCGAAGGCAGCCTCGAGGGTCTTTTCGAGAGAGGCGAGATCGGTAGCGCTCATGAGAATTCCTTAAACTTCAATGGCTATCGTTGCGGTCGGAGGCATGTCCGGAGATACGGTCGTTTGGTCCTACAGCATGACCTCGAAAAATGGAATGATTTTTCGGCGCGGATTAAGCTTGGATTCAAGGCGTTACCGGGGCATATGCGGTGGTCGCCCGCTGCATATGCGGCATGGCGACGCTTGAAGGATCTATCGAAAGGCATTGGAAATGGCAAAGGCCAAGAACGGCAAGCTGAGGCGCAAGGACGGGGTATGGGACCCCTTGAAGTCGAGCTCGGCCGACAAGGCGCGGGCCGAATCCGTTCCGAAGACACCACAATCCATGTCGCCTTCCTATCGGCTTGCCTATGCCGACGAGGATTTTCTCTGCCGCGAGGAATTGCGGCCGATCCGCCTGCAGTTGGAACTGCTGAAGACCGAAATGTCTCTCAGCGAACGCGGCATCAAATCGACCGTCGTCATGTTCGGCGGTGCGCGTATTCCCGCGCCCGGAGCCAGCGCCTGGGCAGCGCGCAACGACGTGCAGCGCGCCAATCTGGAAGCCGCCTCGGTTTACTATGAGGAAGCGCGGAAGTTCGCGCGGCTCTGCTCTCGCCATTCCGCCGGCTTCGACTACCATGAATATGTCGTGGTCACCGGCGGTGGTCCGGGCGTTATGGAAGCCGGCAATCGCGGTGCAGCCGAGGAAGGTGCGCCCTCGATCGGCCTCAACATCGTTCTGCCGCATGAGCAGGCACCGAATGTCTATGTGACGCCGGAGCTCAGCTTCAATTTCCACTACTTCGCCATCCGCAAGATGCATTTCATGGTGCGCGCCAAGGCGATTGCGGTGTTTCCGGGTGGCTTCGGTACGCTGGACGAGTTGTTCGAGTGCCTGACGCTGATCCAGACCGGCCGCATGGAGCGCCTGCCGCTGATCCTGTTCGGCGAAAAGTTCTGGCACGACATCATCAATTTCAGCGCGCTCGCCGAATTCGGCACGATCGCG
>JAGWJK010000682.1 GCA_028865845.1 Rhizobiaceae bacterium | reverse complement strand
TCTTCTCGGCATCGTCGCGCGAAGCCTGGGAGAACTCATCGCAGGGACTTTCGGCGCGCGATCTCGGCATGAACGTCGCCTTGCCCGAAGTGGATGGGCGTGTGTTGGCGCGTGCGGTGTCGTTCAAGGCAGCAGCGCGTTTCGACGATCGGGTCGAGGCTAACATCATTGAAAGCGCGCCGGCGATGGATCGCATGCGCTATACTGCGCAACTGGCCGCCAACTGGGCGCGTCTGCGCAAGCTGCGCCCCCAAGATCGCCGCGTTGCGCTGGTAATGGCGAATTATCCGAACCGGGACGGGCGGCTCGGCAATGGCGTAGGGCTCGATACACCGGCAGGCACGATCGAAGTGCTGCGAGCGATGCAATCGGCCGGCTATCCGCTCAAGGGCATCCCGGCGGATGGCGATTCGCTGATGCGGCATCTGATGGAAGGGCCGACCAATTCCGGCCGTGACGGCAAGATTGTCCGCGAGACGATTTCGTTGAGTCGATATAAGGACTTCCTGTCGTCTCTTCCGCTTCAGATTCAGGATGAGATCGCCGCACGCTGGGGCGAGCCGGAGCGCGATCCCTATGTCGTCAACGGCAACTTCGCCCTGCCTTTCGCCCGTTTCGGCGAGGTGCTTGTCGGCATCCAGCCGGCGCGCGGATATAATATCGATCCGAAGGAAAGCTATCATTCGCCGGATCTTGTGCCGCCGCATGGCTATCTCGCATTCTACGCGTTTCTCAGATGCAGCTTCGGTGCGCACGCGGTCATCCACATGGGCAAGCACGGTAATCTCGAATGGCTGCCGGGCAAGGCTCTGGCGCTTTCGGAAACCTGCTACCCGGAAGCGATCCTCGGGCCGCTGCCGCATCTCTATCCGTTCATCGTCAACGATCCCGGTGAGGGTACCCAGGCCAAGCGCCGTGCCAGCGCCGTCATCATCGACCACTTGACGCCGCCGCTGACCCGAGCGGAGAGCTATGGCCCTCTCAAGGACCTGGAAGCGCTGGTCGATGAATATTACGAGGCATCCGGTGGCGATCCGCGCCGTATTCGGCTGCTGCGCAAGCAGATCCTCGATCTCGTTGCCGATATCGGGCTCGATCAGGATGCCGGCATCGCCAAGGGCGAGGGCGAGGACGAGGCACTGAAGAAACTCGACGCCTATCTCTGCGACCTCAAGGAACTGCAGATCCGCGACGGGCTGCATATCTTCGGTGTTTCGCCTTCAGGAAGGCTGCTCACGGATCTGACGGTGGCGCTCGCGCGCGTGCCGCGCGGCTTGGGCGAGGGTGGCGACCAGAGCCTGCAGCGGGCGATTGCGCGGGATGCATTCCAGGGACTGGATCGTGGGGAGGGCGCAGCACCCCCCTCTATCGCTCTCGCGACATCTCCTCCACAGGAGAGCATCCCTCCGCATGCGTCATTCGATCCTCTGGATTGCGATATGGCAACCGAGTGGAGCGGCCCGCGGCCATCCGTTCTGCAGGACATCGCCGGCGCCCCCTGGCGTACTCAAGGTGATACTGTCGAGCGTATCGAGCTGTTGGCTGCACGACTTGTCGCGGGCGAAACAACTTGCCCCGAGAGCTGGATCAATACCCGCGTGGTTCTCGCCGAGATCGAAGCGCGGCTGAAGCCTTCCATCCTCGCCTGTGGCGACGCTGAAATCACAGCTTTGATGCGCGGCCTCGACGGCCGGTTCGTTCCGCCCGGTCCTTCCGGCGCGCCGACGCGGGGGCGGCCGGACGTTTTGCCGACCGGACGGAATTTCTATTCGGTGGACAGCCGCGCGGTGCCAACCCCTGCCGCCTACGAACTCGGCAGCAAATCAGCGGAACTATTGGTCCGCCGCTATGTCCAGGATCACGGCGAATGGCCCATCTCCTTCGGCCTGACGGCCTGGGGCACGTCGAACATGCGCACGGGTGGCGACGATATTGCCCAAGCGCTGGCGCTGATCGGCGTCAAGCCGATCTGGGATATGACATCACGGCGGGTGACCGGCTACGAAATCGTTCCGCCGGCGATGCTTCGCCGGCCGCGTGTCGACGTCACGTTGCGTATTTCCGGCTTTTTTCGCGACGCCTTTCCCGAACAGATCGCGCTTTTCGACAAGGCAATTCGCGCCGTCGGGATGCTGGAGGAAGACGAAGCGGACAATCCGATCGCAGCACGCATGCGCGGCGAGATCGCACGGCTAAGGGCGGCCGGTCTTGACGCCGCTGCAGCGGGTCGCCGCGCCGGCTATCGTGTCTTCGGCTCGAAGCCCGGCGCTTATGGTGCGGGATTGCAGGCGCTGATCGACGAGAAGGGCTGGGAGCGGCGAGCCGATCTCGCCGAGGCCTATCTCGTCTGGGGCAGCTATGCCTATGGAGCAGGCGAGGAAGGGAAGGCTGAGCGCGGGGTGTTTGAGGAACGGCTTCGCTCCATCCAGGCAGTGGTGCAGAACCAGGACAATCGCGAGCACGATCTTCTCGACAGCGACGATTACTATCAGTTCGAGGGCGGCATGGCGGCGGCCGCGGAAGCGCTTGCCGGGACGAGACCGTCGATCTATCACAATGATCACTCACGACCCGAAAAACCGGTGATCCGTTCGCTGGAGGAGGAGATCGGCCGCGTGGTGCGCGGACGCGTGGTCAATCCGAAATGGATCGAGGGTGTCATGCGCCATGGCTACAAGGGCGCCTTCGAGATCGCGGCGACGGTGGACTATCTCTTTGCTTTCGCGGCAACGACCGGGGCTGTCCGCGATCATCATTTCGAGGCGGTCTATCGCGCCTTCGTGCTCGATTCTCGTATCCGCGAGTTCATGACGGAGAAGAATCCCGCGGCGCTGGCGGAAATGAAAGAGCGTTTGCTCGAAGCGATCGATCGACGACTGTGGACGCCGCGCAGCAATTCGGCCCGTTTCGACCTCGATGCGATCGCACAAAAGGAGGTGCTCACATGAGCCAGGCCGCAGACCTTCTCGCCGTCTTCCGCGCCTACCTCGCGGCGCGCAGCGATCCGACGCTGAAGCGGTTCGCCGACGGCTTCGACTGGCAAATGAAGGTGCGGGAGCTTTCGCCGCATCATCTGCCTGTCGTCGACTACCTCGGCGGGATGCATCCGCCGGTCGACAAGCTCGAAGCGGCGCTGTTTTCGGCTCTCGCGAGTGCAGCCGATGTGCTTCACTGGGCGCAGACCTATTCCATCAACGATTTTGGCGAGCATTTTCTGAAGAGATACGGTTGGGTCGAACTCTTTGGCACGCGCGGCCATTTCCAGAGCGAAGACATGGCCGGCGGTTTTCTGCTGCTCGGGCCGGAGGTGCATTATCCGGATCACCATCACATCGCCGAGGAGATCTATATTCCGCTCTGCGACCACACGCTTTGGAGCAAGGACGGCCAACCCTTTCTGCCCCGCTGGAGCGGCGAGGTCATCCATCATCCGTCGAATATCCGTCACGCGATGCGAACCGAGGATGCGCCCTTGCTGGCGCTCTATCTCTGGCGGGGTGGGCCGCTTGCACAAAAATCGACAATTTCAGGGAGACAATGATGAGCGATGAGACGGCGGAACCGGGTGTAGACGCGCCGAGGAACGATGATGCCCGTCATGCGGAGAAGATGGCCAAGAAGAAGGTCGCGCGTGACAAGATCATGGCGACGAAAAACGATGAGAAGGGACT
>JAGWJK010000681.1 GCA_028865845.1 Rhizobiaceae bacterium | reverse complement strand
GCCAAGACCAGAGAGGAGGTTTTGGCGGCCGCCGCCGAGGTTTTCTACGAAAACGGCGTTAGCGGCTCGAGCCTCGACAAGATCGCCAGGCGCGCCGGCGTGACGCGCGGCGCGATCTATTGGCATTTCAAGGACAAATCCGAGGTGCTGACGGCGCTACACAGCGAAATCCGCCTGCCGCAGGAGGAAATCATCGGCGACGCCCTGGAGCACGGCCACGACGATCCGCTCCGCCTGATCGAAACCGGGTCGATCGAGGTGCTTAATCTTCTTGCCGACGACGAGCATCAGCAGCGCATCTACGCCATCATGATTCTGGGTTGCGAATTCACCGAGGATCTTTCCGACGCCGCCCAGCGCATCGTCACCGCCAACGCCGAAATGTATGGAAAGCTGCAAAAGCTGATCGCCATGGCCGACCGGCAGGGCGCCCTTGCCCCCGGCTGGACCGTCGACACCGCCGCCCGCGCATTCCAGTGCTCCATGAACGGCCTCTTTGCCGAATGGCTGCGATCCGGCAAATCATTCTCCGTGGTGGACGTCGGCACGCGACTGGTGCACAGTTTGATCGGATCGATGCGAAAGGCGGCATAGTCAGCTTGGCCAAGCATTGACCAAGCAGCAAACCCGATCTAATCTATGGCCATATCATTTGTATTCAGAAAAATCGTTTGCGAGAAAGCGAATGACGATCACCGTGAAGGTTGGTGAAGCCAAGACGCACCTTTCCGAACTCCTCGCCAAGGTTGAAGCCGGCGAGGAAGTCGTTATCTCGCGCGGCGATCAGCCCATTGCTAAATTAACCCGGATCCAGCGTGACGATGATCTCGATACAGTTATCGCCGAGATCAAGGCTTCCCGCTCGACAAGAGCGAAAACGAGCATCGAAGAAATTTTGGCTTGGCGTGACGAAGGGCGCCGCTTCTGATGCCGTTCGTGCTTGATGCGTCCATGGCCGCGACATGGATGCTACCAGACGAGAACAATGCCGAGGCGGACCGCCTCATGGAGGAACTCCACAACAGACCTGCGCTGGTGCCGACGCTATTCTGGTTCGAGACGCGCAATCTGTTTGTCATGGCCGAACGTCGCCAAAGGCTGGCAGCAGGTGCAGCGGCACTCACCATGGGCCAACTTCGACGCCTGCGCATCGACGACGCAGGAACGGCCGACGACAACTTTGTGATCACAATGGCCATCAGGCATTCCTTATCCGGCTACGATGCAAGTTATCTCGCATTGAGCGTGATCAATGGTCTGCCACTGGCAACGGTCGATCAAAGGTTGGCGACCGCAGCAAAAAAAGAGAACATCCCCGTACTGGGGCCTTTGCAAGAGATCTAACTCATCGTCCTACCCACCCGCATGCCGAGCGGCATTGGCGAGCGAAATCTCGGACTTGATCTCCCGCGTCGACATCGAGGTGATCGTGTGGCGCACACCCGGCAGGCGGTTCAGCTCCTGACGGAGCAGCCGGTCGAGGGCCGGCATGTCGACTGCGATGACATGAAGAAGATAATCGGCCTCGCCCGTCGTCGCATGGCAGCGCCAGATCAGCGGATGGCGGCGCACCGCAGCTTCGAAGGCTTCGAACAGCTCCACATCGATCGATATCTGCACGAAAGCCTCCAGGCCGAAACCGAGCCGTGCCGGGTCGAGCATCGTGCGATATCCCTTGATGATGCCGGCATCCTCCAGCGCCTTCACTCGCTTCCAACACGGCGTCTTGCTGAGGCCCACCAGATCCGCGAGATCGGAAAAGGACATCCGCGCATCGGCTTCCAGGGCCGAAATGATTTTATGGTCCAGCGCGTCGAGATCCATCGTTCTCCCAAAATCCCGTTTTCAAGATCGTTCGTACTCTATGCCTTCGAATTTAGATGACAAATAGAAACAATGTTCAGACGGAAATCCCGTATCCTTTTATCAGGGCAAACATGCTTTTCGGCCAGGGAATGCGGATAAAAGGGAACGACGACATGCAGAAGCAGGATTATTACGCGCGCATCGAAGCGCCTGACATGCGCGACTACGGCGTCTACCTCCAGTGCGACAAGCTGCTCGCCTGTCAGAAGCCGCTGGCCGACATGGTCAACGGCGACGAGTTGCAGTTCCAGATCGTCCATCAGGTGGAAGAGCTTTGGATGAAGCTCATCGCCTATTCCCTGGTCGACGTCATTGCCTTCATGGAAGAAAACAACACCCATCGCGTCGTCACGCTGATGGGCCGCGTCCATCGGCTGATGCGGATGATGACGATGCAGCTCGACATGCTCGAGACGATGTCGCCGAAGGAATACCAGCAGATCCGCCTGCAACTCGGCAACGGCAGCGGCCAGGAATCACCCGGCTTCAAATTCCTGCTGCGCATGCCGCCCGATCTCTGGAAGGCCTTCAAGACCTTCTATCTCGACAGGCACGCTCTGACCGTCGAAGACATCTACGACGGCAAATACGATCATGGCGACAGCTATGTCGTCGCCGAAGCCCTGGTGGAGTTCGACGAACTATTCCAGAAATTCCGCGCCAACCACGTCTACCTCATTCAGCGCTCGATCGGGCTTGGCTCGAAATCCCTGAAGGGCCGGCCGGTCGATCTGCTGAAGGCTGGCGCCAGCCATCGCTTCTTCCCCGAGCTTTGGGACATCCGCGCTGAAATGACCGATCGCTGGGGCAGCCAGTATGGTGTCGTGCGCGACTCCATCTCCGAACACGAGAAGGCCGCCGAATAATCAGCGCTGCATGGCCCGCCGGAATGCCGTCAGCGTCTCGGCGCTGACATGGTGCTCGATACCCTCGGCATCCATTCGCGCCGTTTCCGGGCTGACGCCAAGCCAGCGCAGGAATGCCTCGACCGCCTGGTGGCGGGCGCGGATTTCCTGCGCCATGCCGTTGCCCGCATCGGTCAGGAAAACGCCGCGATAGGGCCGCCGAGACACCAGCCCATCTTCGCAAAGCCGCGCCAGCATCTTGGCGACGGTGGGCTGCGACACGCCGAGGCGGGCGGCAATATCAACCTGCCGCGCCTCGTTGCCGTCGTCTATGAGATCGGCGATCAGCTCGACATAGTCTTCGACCAGCGCACCACGCGTCGCCTCGCGCGTATGTCGAAACCCCTCCGAATGCGTTTCCGCATCCGGCAACGGCTCATCGCGATGGATAGACGGTCTTCTCGGCGGCAACGCTTGGGCCCTCAGATGATCAATGCAATTCGCTTTCATCTTTATAGCACCGGCTTCAATCTTGAAAGTCGGAGCATATAAGGCGGAAGGCAACCATCTCCGCCACCCTCATCCTGAGCCTGTCGAAGGACGAGGATGGCCCCGAAGCCGACCACCCGCCCTCGTGGTTCGAGGCTCCGGCCCTTGGGCCTGCGCACCTCACCATGAGGGCTAGTCTCCATCGCCCTCACCATGGGGCTGATCTTTTAGGTATCCTCATCATCAGGTTAATCTCCAAGACCTCCTCCCGGTGAGGCCAGCCTCAGATGCTGGACCCATACTCGCCGAAAGATCCTTACCCCGACCACATCACCATCGGCGTGCCGCTTTCCGAAAGACCAACTCCACCCTCATCCTGAGCCCGTCGAAGGACGAGGGTGGTCCCAAGCCACGCCTCATCTATAAAATATAGCCTATTGCATAATGTTGATACTAAGCTTATTTCTTTAGCC
>JAGWJK010000680.1 GCA_028865845.1 Rhizobiaceae bacterium | reverse complement strand
ACGCTGAGCCTCGCGACAAAGGCCGTCCGCGATCTTCTGCGCCAGACCAACACGTCGATCCACGATATTGACCTCGTCATTGCCGCAACCGGTACGCCTGATATCGCAACGCCGTCGCTTGCAAGCCGCGTTGCCGTCGCCGTCGCCGAAGATGGCGTGCGGCCATCGCTTGCCGCCTACGATATGGGTGCCGCCTGCTCCGGCTATCTCTACGCGCTTCAGCAGGCTTATGATTTCATCGCGCAGCAGAACGACGCCAAGGTATTGATCGTCACCGCAGAAGTGCTTTCGCCGCTGCTCGATTTGAACGACTTCTCGACCGCCATCCTGTTTGGCGATGCGGCAACGGCATGTCTGGTGACCAGCCGCGACATGGCGCGCAATCCGCTGTTTGCGGCGAGCCGTCCGGTCATCAGCGGCCGTCCGGAGCCGGGGGAATTGCTCTACGTTCCGCTGCCGGAAGATGGCGTCATCTCCATGAATGGCCGCTCCGTCTTCACCGAAGCCGTGCACTCCATGTCGCGTTCGATGGAAGATGCCTGCGTCGATGCCGGGCTGGAACTTGCCGATCTCGACCTGCTGGTGCCGCACCAGGCCAATCAGCGCATCATCGATACGCTGGCGAAGCGCAGCGGCAGGCCGGCACTCAGCGTCATCGATATCTATGGCAACACCTCTTCGTCGAGCATACCGCTGGCACTGATGCATGTTGCCAAGGAACGCGGCGACTCGCTGAATCTCGGCCTGGTCGCCTTTGGCGGCGGAATGACTTCAGGCGCCGCGATCGTGCGTACCATCAAGTAGTCGATAGCGAAGCCGGTTCGGATATCCTGTGGATACCACTGGCTTCGCGATCTCCTCGAAGCAGAGCGCGCAGACGCGCCAGGCGCTTTAATCGATGGCATCTACCGGTTTTCGGAATACTACGTCTAAGACCGGATCTGTCGGAGGCAGTCGATACCTATTTTGGTCCCCTCGCTCCAGATTGACACCCATTTTCACCAAAACTAACGTATTTTTAATCGATCGCCGGGCCGATAATGTTCCAGCAGAACATGCGAAACCTGCCTGATCGTCGGTCGGATGCCGGCGTAACGGAACCATGTTGAGCGGCGGCGAAAGGATCGACCGAGCGGCATTGGTATGGCGTTCGCAGTGCCATCTTTCCACTTTGCAGTTCCGATGGACGATAATGAGTAACAGCGCAGCGACCACGAGACCTTCACCTTCCCTGCCACTCTTCTACAAGGACCCCGTAGCGCTTTCCGGTGACGAGCACCGCCGCCATGGCATGGCACGCAAGCCGAATTTCGGCTTTGCGGCGGAAAGCACTGCCATTCCCATCAGCATCGCCGAATTCGCGACAGCCCAGCGGCATTTCCCGATCGTTTTCACGGATGACGAATTCAGCGTCCCCGTCGCCGTCACCGGCATCGTGGGCGGACGCAATCTTTTCACCGAGGCCGACGGCGGCTGGCGTAGCGGCCAATATATTCCCGGCTATGTCCGCCGTTATCCCTTCATCCTCAGCCAAACGCCGGAGAGCGGCGAAGCCATTCTTCTTATCGATAAGGCAAGCAGCCGTTTCGTCAGCACCGACGACGACGCCAACGCCATCCGCTTCTTCGACGACGAAGGTGCGGCGACCGCCGCCGCGCAGGAAGCCGTTCGGTTCTGCCAGACCGCCTATCTCGAACAGACCCGCACCACAGCCTTCGTCCAGGCCCTGCACGAACACAACCTGCTCGTCAGCAACCAGGCCAACGTCCGCTTCAGCAATGGCGCGACATACACCGTCAATGGCTTCAAGATCGTCGACGAAAGCGCGTTTCGCGCGCTTCCGGCCGATGTCCTGAGCCACTGGCTGCAGCAGGGCTGGCTCGATTGCGTGTCGTTCCACCTGGCATCGACGCAGAATTGGCAATCGCTGATTGAGATACACGAGCAGACCCAGCCGCCGCTCTCGCCGGTCAGATAACCCAACAGACCAGGTAAAAAAGAAATAAATAGCCCCGGAATCCTACTGATTTCCGGGGCTTTTCAATTTCGAGCAAAAGAGGCGATCAAGCCTTGGGACGGTTCCGCAGCGCTTCGGCTTCGGCGTAGAACTTCTTTTCCCATTCCTTGTGGTTATCAAGGCCTTCGCGAATGAAGGGAGTGAAGATCGCCAGATTCATCAGCGCCCAGTTGACGAAGCGAGCCGGGAACTTCAGCGGCTTGACGAAATCCACGAACAGGACGACGCGGGTCTTGTCGGTGTGGTTCCATGCCTCATGCTCATAGGCGTCGTCGAAGATCAGCGCCTTGCCTTCCTGCCAATGGCAAATCTGGTTCTCGACGCGGATGGCGAGCTGGTCGCGCGGCTCGGGAACGATAAGGCCGACATGCAGGCGCAATACGCCATTGTAGGGGCCGCGATGAGCAGGAAGGTGCTTGCCCGGTTCGAAGATCGAAAACATCGCCGTCTTCAGGCCGGGGATCTTCTGCACTGCCGCCCAGGTATTCGGGCAGGCCTTGATGTTCTGTTCGGACTTAACGCCGAAGCCGACAAGGAAGAAGGTCTTCCAGCGGGTGTCCGTGGAAATGGTCTTCACGTCGGTGGAGATATCCTGGAACGTCGGCAGCTCGCTCTGGCGCAGGAGTACCTTTTCGAGCTCGGCGCGGATTGCCGGATAATCTTTTTCGATTT
Source organism: Rhizobiaceae bacterium (assembly GCA_028865845.1). GTDB lineage: Bacteria > Pseudomonadota > Alphaproteobacteria > Rhizobiales > Rhizobiaceae > Rhizobium. Next base: position 993 of record JAGWJK010000680.1, on the reverse strand, counting down.
CCGCCGCCCAGGGGAACGTCGCGTTATCGTAGACCGGTGGGTTGCCGAGTTTCGCATATTTGAGATTGAGGCTTTCGGCCCAGGCAACGATGCCCATGAAGAAACGCGTCATTCTGCTCGGGCGGTCCATCGGCGCAATGCCGGCAGTGCCGAAGGTCTGTTCAGGAGCGTTGGCCTTGGTGGATGTGGGAGCTGGTGCGCTCAATGTGCTCTCCGTCATGTCTGTCAATATATAAATCGATTTGGGGGAGGATCGTGGGGAAGGCGACTATCTGATGATCTGGGTTCGAGGGCCTGAAACCTCTTTTGCGCTTCATCGGGAAGCGTGGCGCTACAGTCGGTGCGAACCCGGCCCATTCTGATGGGCGCACAACTCCTTTGTTATGCAACAATCATGATAGTGGAATATATGAGTCTGTTAGACAAATTTCGCAAGCAAATCCGTTCGCAAGCGCGGTGCTTTCGCACGTCCTTTTTCCTGCAAACGGATTTCTCCGAAATTTCCACCGCACGCGGGCGAAAATGCGGCCGGACATCGCACTTTTTGTCGCATCACATCATCGGGCCCGGAGCAAGCATCCGCACGAACGCCAGTCCGGCCACCAAAGCAGCCAGCGACAACACCAAGGACAGGCCGACATAAAGCGACGCGGTCATCCACTCGCCTCGCTCCCAAAGGGCAATCGTGTCCAGTGAGAAGGTCGAAAAGGTCGTGAACCCGCCAAGGATGCCGGTGGTGAGAAATAGCCGCAATTCCAAAGGCGTGCCGCTGCGGACGACGAAATATTCGGTGAGCAAGCCCATGACCAATGAACCCGACACGTTTACGGCAAGCGTCCCGTAGGGAAATCCGAGGCCAAGCAGGTGTGCAGCGAGATGGTTGACGCCCTGGCGCAGCGCGCCACCCAATCCGGCCCCCAGAAAAACGATCAGAAAATTCACGGTACACTCCTGACTAAATCATGGACCCGTATCAGTTCACCTGCCCTCATT
>JAGWJK010000679.1 GCA_028865845.1 Rhizobiaceae bacterium | reverse complement strand
GATGGCCGCTCAGGCTGGAAGAAATCGCGGCTGCACAAGATTGCAGGAAGAAAAAGGCTTGGGCTCCCACCTGCGGGACGCCCAAGCCTTCATTCGCGATCAACTCGCCTCGCCGATGCTCCAACTCAGGTCAGGCGACCCAGCCGATGGTAGAGATTCGAATATTTGGTCCGCTCGCGATCGGTGGTCACTTCGGCGAGGTAGTTCCCTATCGCTGTGCGGATCAATTCGAAATCCTCCTGTGAGAACACCGCACGCGGCCGTTCCGGGTCCCGCGCTCTGCTTGTTTCTTCTGTCATCGCTTCCTCCTTTCGTCGGCGAGGGTCACACCCGCGCCTCTCTGTGATCATGCGTCATCGCAGCTTTAAGCGGCGAACTGGTTCATGGTATTTTGGGTGCCGCCGGCCTTCAGTGCGGCCTCGCCGGCAAAGTAGTCCTTGTGATCGTCGCCGATGTCCGAGCCGGCCATGTTCTGGTGCTTTACGCAGGCGATGCCCTGCCTGATTTCCTTCCGCTGGACATTGGCGACATAGCCCAACATCCCCTGGTCCCCGAAATACTCCCTGGCGAGATTGTCGGTGGAGAGCGCCGTGGTGTGGTAGGTCGGCAGGGTGATGAGGTGATGGAAGATGCCGGCGCGCCCGGAGGCGTCACGCTGGAAGGTCCGGATGCGCTCGTCGGCTTCCACTGCAAGATCGGTCAGATCATATTGCTCGCTCATCAGCTTGGTGCGCTCATAGTTTGAAAGGTCCCGGCCCGCAGCCGCCCAGGCGTCATAGACTTGCTGCCGGAAGTTCAGCGTCCAGTTGAACGAAGGAGAGTTGTTGTAGACCAGCTTCGCGTCGGGCACGACTTCCCGCACCCGGTCGACCATGCCGGCGATCTGCTCGATGTGCGGCTTTTCTGTTTCGATCCAGAGGAGATCGGCACCATTCTGAAGCGCGTTGATGCAGTCGAGGACGCAGCGGTCAGCGCCCGTACCTTCCCGGAATTGAAAGAGGTTCGATCTCAGTCTTTTCGGCCGAAGCATTTTCGATCCGCGGCTGATGAGAACGTCGCCGTTGATGTGCTCCCCTTCCGCAATTTCATCGCAATCGAGGAAGGAATTGTATTGGTCGCCGATGTCGCCTTCCCTGGCGCTGAAGGCGATCTGCTTGGTGAGGCCGGCGCCGAGAGAATCGGTGCGAGCGACGACGATGCCGTCGTCGACGCCAAGTTCCAGGAATGCGTAGCGGCAGGCTCTTATCTTCGCGACGAAATCCTCGTGCGGGACCGTCACCTTCCCATCCTGATGGCCGCATTGTTTCTCGTCGGAGACCTGGTTTTCAATCTGCAGCGCGCATGCCCCCGCTTCGATCATCCTCTTGGCGAGGAGATAGGTCGCCTCAGCGTTCCCGAAGCCGGCGTCGATGTCGGCGATGACGGGCACGACGTGGGTCTGGTAGTTCTCGACCTGATGCCTGAGTTGCGCTTCGGTAACGCCTTCTCCGGCCGCCCGCGCCTTGTCGATCTCGCGAAAGAGGATGCCAAGTTCGCGGGCGTCGGCCTGGCGCAGAAAGGTGTAGAGTTCCTCGATGAGCGCTGGGACGCTGGTCTTCTCATGCATCGACTGATCCGGAAGCGGACCAAATTCAGACCGGAGCGCGGCGACCATCCATCCGGATAGATAGAGATAGCGGCGCTCGGTCGATCCGAAATGCTTCTTTACGGAAATGATCTTCTGCTGGCCGATGAAACCATGCCAGCATCCGAGGGACTGCGTGTACTTTGCCGGATCCTTGTCATAGGCTGCCATGTCCTTGCGCATGATTTTCGCGGTGTGACGCGCGATGTCGAGACCGGTGCGAAAGCGGTTCTGCAAGCGCATTCTTGCAACGGGCTCCGCGCCGATGCCGGACCATGTGTCGTGACGGCCGATCGTGGATGCTGCTTCTTCGACAAGGGATTGGTAGGACATGCTTTTCTCCATGTTTGACCACGGAGAGAGTAAGCATCGCGCAGCGCCGTGCCATAGCAGTCGGTGTCACGCTGTAAAACTTTACAAAAAACTTCTGTAATGTTGTAATGCCCGTATGGAGAAGAGAGGAATATATTTGGGGCCCAGGCTTCGCCGCCTCAGACGCGATCTCGGCTTGACGCAGGCGGAGATGGCTTCCGATCTCGAGATTTCGCCATCCTATATCGCGCTGATGGAGCGCAATCAGCGTCCGGTGACGGCGGAAACACTGCTGCGGATGGCCAAGACCTATAAGATCGACTTCTCCGAGTTCGAGGATGGATCGGGCGCCGACATGGTCGCGCGGCTCCAGGCTGCGGTGCGCGATCCCATGCTTGCCGATATCGAGTTTGGATCTCTCGAAGTCACCGACGTCGCCAATAGTTTTCCCGGCTTTGCCGAGGCAATGCTTCGTCTGCATACTGCCTACAAGGAGGCACAGCTTGCCCTGGCGGACCGCAGGCAGTCGGGCGGCGACCAGTTCGTCCTCACAGACCCCGTCGCGTCCGTTCGAAACTTCCTCGCATCCCGCAACAACTGCTTTCCGGCGCTGGATATTGCCGCGGAGCGGCTCAGCGTCACCGTCTCGGAGGCAGGCGGGCTTGTCGCCTACATGAAGTCGCGCCATGGGCTGAGGGTGCGCCGGCTTCCGGCCGACGTGATGGTCGGTTCCGTCCGCCGCCTCGACAGACATCGCGGCGATCTGCTGCTGGATGAGACGCTCGACGCATCGACGAGGGATTTCCAAATCGCCCAGCAATTGTCGTACATCGAGTTCGACAATGAAATCGGCAACGCCGTCTCAGAAGCCCGTTTCGAAAGTGACGATGCCCGCCGCCTTGCGCACCGTGCCCTGGCGGCGTACTGCGCCGCCGCGATCGTGATGCCCTACACCGCGTTTTCCAAGACCGTCGAGCGCCTGCGCTATGATGTGGAATCCGTCTCGAGGCAGTTTGGCACGAGCTTCGAGCAGACGGCGCACAGACTGACCACATTGCAGAAGCCGGGACAGGAACGGATACCGTTCTTCTTTCTTCGCGTCGACGCTGCGGGCAATGTCTCGAAACGGTTAAACAGCGGCAATTTTCCCTTCGCGAGACACGGCGGCGGCTGCCCGCTTTGGACCGTGCATCAAGTCTTTGCCACGCCCGCGACGGTCGTCACCCAATGGCTCGAGCTCCCGGATGGACAACGGTTCTTCTCTATTGCACGGACCGTAACCGCTGGTGGCGGCGGCCATAACGTCCCGCGCGTGCAGCGCGCCGTGGCGCTCGTCTGCGAAGCCCAGCATGCCGATCGCCTGGTGTATGCAAAGGACCATCCGCAGGCATCGTCTCCGACCCCGATCGGTATCGGCTGCAGGCTGTGCCATCGGACCGCATGCACCTCCCGATCGGAGCCGCCGATCGGACGACACATCCTCGCCGACAACTACCGCAGAATGGAAGCGCCGTTCGGCTTTTCCGACGCCTAACCGCTGACGCAGCTGGCACAGGTCGCCAAATCTTTCGCAATATATCAATCTACGGCTGTCGAAAGAACGAATCCTTATTCGACTATCAGGAGATGATGCCGGAGGCCAAATCGAATGAAGCTATATTTCAGCAGAAATCCCAACCCGCGCCTTGCCGTTGCCGTCGCGCGATTTCTGGATGTGGATATCGAATTCGAGTTCGCCTCACCCCGT
>JAGWJK010000678.1 GCA_028865845.1 Rhizobiaceae bacterium | reverse complement strand
CGGCGCCGAGGCCGGAGGCTTCGAACGTCTGGCCGATCGCCTTGAAGACCTGGTCGGCGGCAATGACGCCGACGTCACCGGTGCCGACGAGCTTGCCCTCGCGCAGTTCGGTATATTCGACCTCGATGCCGGCAACCTTGCCGTCCTTGTCGAGGATGCGCTTCGGCGCCAGCCAGTGACGGATGATGACACCCGTGGAGGCGGCGAGATCCTGCTCGTATTCCGAGGCGTTCATATGCTCCTTGCCGCGGCGATAGCAGATGGTCACCTCTTCGGCGCCGAGCAGCTTGGCCTGTACGGCCGCATCGATGGCCGTCATGCCACCGCCGAGAACGACCACGCGGCGGCCGATGGCGATATCGGCCTTGTCGCCCGCCTGGCGAAGGTCGGCGATATAGGCGACCGCATCGGCAACGCCGTCGAGGTCTTCGCCGTCGGCACGCAACGCGTTGACGCCGGCAAGGCCGAGGCCGAGGAAAACGGCGTCATATTGCTGAGAAAGGTCGGAAAGGCTGAAATCGCGGCCAAGTGCCTGGCCGTTTTTCACCTCGATGCCGCCGATCGACAAGACGTAATCGACTTCCTTCTGCGCGAAATCGTCGACGGTCTTATAGGTGGCGATGCCGTATTCGTTGAGGCCGCCGGCCTTTTCGCGGGCATCGAAGATCACGACCTCATGACCGTTCACCGCAAGGCGATGGGCGCAGGCGAGACCGGCAGGGCCGGCGCCGACGACGGCGATCTTTTTGCCGGTCGAGGCGGCTCGGGCGTAGAACTGCTTGTTCTGCGCCATTGCCGCATCGGTCGCATAACGCTGCAGGCGTCCGATCTCGACCGGGCGCTCTTCGGCAGTGTTGCGCACGCACGCCTGCTCGCAGAGCTGTTCGGTGGGACAGACGCGAGCGCACATGCCGCCGAGAATGTTTTGATCGAAGATCGTCTTCGCCGAGCCGATCGGATTGCCGGTCGAAATCTGGCGGATGAACAGCGGAATGTCGATCGAGGTCGGACAGGCCGTCATGCACGGCGCGTCGTAGCAGAAATAACAGCGGTCGGAAGCGACCAGCGCCTCGTGATCGCCAAGGCGCGGATGAAGATCGGAAAAGTTCGCATCATATTCGGCCGGCGTGAGCCTGCCTTTATGAATCCCAGTTTCCAGTCGTCCCATTGAAGTTCCCTCTTATAGTAAACGGCTAGTGGTACGAACGGTAACTCAGGATAAAAAATTTATCAAACGGTAAAATTTTGGCGTTTTTGCTTTCCGAATGCGGCGGTTTCGACGCATCCGACGAGGTCGCCCGCGAGACTGATCTCGGTCGGTAATCCCATGTTTTAAAAAGAGATTTTTGAAATTCGCGCTGAGGACACCGGCGCCGGTTTTTCGGCATTCGGCGAGGTCTGATAAGTTTCAGAGGGCTGCTTTGGCCTCGCGGGTCATTTTTCGATTGCAAAAGGCGTGTGAAAAAAAATCGAAATTTTTTTGAAACAGCGGGAACCAAGATGTCGGGCCGTCGTTTAGTGAATGTCCGAGTGATGAACGCATCAAAATCGATGCACGCCCCCCAAAACCATCGCTGGACATAAACTCACGGTCCCCTCCCGATGAGTGAAAAGCAGCCAGTGCGCCGCCCTCGCGCTGGCTGTTTTCTTTTGCGCACGCGATAGCAGATCACCTACAGTAACGGCAGCTTCCAGATCACGGGCGCCTGAGGATTTCGTATTCAGTCTCGGGAATTGTCAGGCGATAGCCGATGCTGTCGTCGTTGATCGCGAATTGCGCGCGGCCGTTCATCGAGGTCGGCACCACCCGCTCCAGCACCGTCCGGCTGAAACTATTGTCCTCGAACTCGTGTTCGGCGGGCAGATAAAAGCGCTCCGACCATGCCACCTCGATCGCCTTCTTGCCGTCGAGTTCCGCCTCGCGGCAATTCAGCGTAATGGTCGTAGCACCTGCGGATATGGCGCCGTGCGAAGCGGAGTTGACGATGAGTTCGTGAAGCGCGAGCCCGAGATGCACTGCGGCGTTCGGTGTCAGATGCGCGTTGATACCATAGATCGGCATCGGCTGGCCGGCATCCGGCCAATAAGGGGCGAACTGCTTCTCCGCAAGTTCGAAGAGATAGGCGCCACGCCAGCTGGAATCGGTGATCAGATCCTGCGAATTCGACAGCGATTGCAGGCGGCCGCGGAACTTGATCAGGAAATTGTCGAGCGAGAGGGTATGGCGCGCGGTTTGCGTGGCAATGCCCTGAATAATCGCGAGAAGATTTTTCGAGCGATGCGACAGCTCGCGCAGCAGCGATTTCAGTACCTTTTCGCGGTGCCGGGACTCGGTGACCTCGGAGATGACGGAAAGAACGCCGTGAGCCTTGCGATCAGTGACGCGCTCCATTTTCAGTTCATAGATGCGCACGCCGTCGCCGGTGGCGATTTCAACCTCGGCGCTGGTCGGCTTGCCGTTTTCAAGGACCCGCCGCTTCAGTTGCAGCAGATGCTCGCCATCCTTATCGCCAAAGAGATGCCGATCGGTGCCGCCGATGACAAGACTGGGTTCGAGATGATCGGGAAGGTTGCCGGCATAGCGCACGGCGAGATCGGCATCCTGGAAGAGAATGGAGACACCGGCCGTCCCCAGCGCACGCTCCATCATCGCGGTCTTGCCTTCGAACCCGAGGGGCGCACCGGAGAATGATTTAGTCGTATTCACCGGGTTGCCTTTCACTCGAATTTCGAGAAGCCCGCCGACAGGGCGTTCTCAACCGGAAGAACTCGATCCGGTTTATACGTTCACGCGCTATAAAAGTCGGTAAAGCGTCCCTTAGCAGCCGGAACGCCCGGCTGCTATTTTTGTTCCGCGACCAGGCGTCATTTTGTATCAGGCAGCCACCTTTGTGCTTTCGTTAAAGAACAGAGCCTGGCTGATCAAGGCCTTCACCATATCCGGATTGAACGGCTTGGTGACGAGGAATGTCGGTTCCGGCCGTTCGCCGGTGAGCAGCCGTTCCGGGAAGGCCGTGATGAAGATCACTGGGATGCTCGAGGTCTTCAGGATATCGTTGACGGCGTCGATGCCCGAGCTGCCATCGGCGAGCTGGATGTCGGCAAGCACCATGCTCGGCTTGGTGGCGTTGTGCAGGGCGACGGCTTCGGCGTGGGTGCGGGCGATGCCGGTGACGCGGTGGCCGAGGCTTTCGACCATCTGCTCGATATCCATAGCGATCAGAGGTTCATCCTCGATGATCATGATGTTGGTGGCGACCTGGCGCGAGATTTCCTGCGACGCCTTGTCCAGCAGATGCATCGCCTCGTTTTCGCTCACTTCCAGAATGTCGGCGATCTCGCCGAGACGAAAGTTTTCGACCGAAGCGAGAAGAAAGGCCTGACGGGCGACGGGCGAAACCTTGGCAAGGTTCAGCGAGGCGCGCTGCTCCCAGGCATAGGGTGATGTCGGCTCGGGGATATGTATCGCCACGGAACCGAAGAGCTTGGTGAAGAGTTTATAAAGTGCGACCCGGTCGTTGTTGGTGTCGGGGAAAATGGAAAGATCAGCGATGATCGCTTCCAAAACCGCTGCGACATAGGCGTCGCCCGATGTCTGTGTACCGGTTAGTGCTCGCGAATAGCGGCGCAGGTAGGGAAGGTGCGGTGCTATGCGTGTGGAAAGTGTCATCAATGGCTCCCGCCG
>JAGWJK010000677.1 GCA_028865845.1 Rhizobiaceae bacterium | reverse complement strand
AAAGCGGCGAGCGTATCCGTTGATATCAATATTTTTGATACATACCAAAGTTTATTGACAGTGCAAGCAGTTAGAATGACGGAATCGGGCCGGGGAGAGGGCTCCGGAGGATTCCGATGGGTTATCCGGTTCGGTGGAGCGAGCCGGATCATTGGCAATCATGCCCCTGTGCTTGGAGGAGACAGACATGAGACGACTTTTGAAAATGGCCATGGCAGCCGCATTGACGCTGCTGCCGGCAACCGCGGTTTTTGCGCAGACGGAAATCACCTGGTGGGACTTCCTGAGCGGCGGCGACGGTGTTCGCATGAAGGCGCTGATCCAGAAATTCAACGATAGTCATCCCGATATCAAGATCAACGCCACCACGCTGGAATGGGGCGTGCCCTTCTACACCAAGGTCCAGACGGCCGCTGCCGTCGGTCAGCAGCCCGATATCATGACCTACCACATCTCGCGTTATCCGCTGGCCGTCCCGACCGGGATCCTGCGGCCGTTCACGGACGATGAGCTGGCACAGGCCGGTATCAAGAAAGAGAATTACGTCGATGCCGCATGGAACTCGGCAAGTGCCGATGGGAAAGTGCATGGCATTCCCTTCGACGTTCACTCGATCATCCTCTACTACAACAAGGATATCCTGAAGCAGGAAGGCCTGCTCGGTGACGACGGTCTGCCGAAGGGACTGGACGGCCTGGATAATTTCAATGCGGCGCTCGCCAAATTGAAGGCCGACGGTAAGGTGCAGTATCCGCTGTCGATCAACACCGACCAGGGCGCCTCGATTTGGCGCATCTTCTACACGCTCGTCGCACAGCAGGGCGCGAAATTCCTCGATGGCAAGGACATCATGCCGGGCGATTCCAGCCAGAAGGCGCTGGATGTCATAACCAACTGGGTCAAGTCCGGCTATTCGCCGAAGCTCGTTTCCTATGAAGCTTCCATCGCGCTGTTCACGTCCGGCAAGGCGGCGATGCACATCAATGGCGTCTGGGAAGTGCCGACCATGGTCGATCTCGAAAAGAAGGGCGGACTTGGTTTCCACTGGGGCGCGATCGAAATTCCGAACCTGATGGGTCAACAGGCGACCTGGGTCGACTCGCATTCCTTCGCGATCCCGAACAGCACCGTGAAGCCGATCTCCGAAGACAAGGTGAAGGTGGTGCTCGAGATCATCCGCTGGATGAACGAGAACAGCATTTCCTGGGCGAGTGCCGGCCATATCCCGGCCTATAAGCCGGTCACTCAAAGCGCCGATTTCAAGAACATGCAGCCGAACGCCGTCTATTCGAAGCTCGCCGACACCGCCGTCTACGATCCGATTTCGCCGCTCGCCGGTGTTGCCGGTCCGATCTACGAGGCAGCGCAGAACTTCATCGTGCCGGCCATCAACGGCCAGCTCGATACGAAGGATGCCATCGATCAGATGCGCGAAGAACTCCAGGGCCAGCAATAGTCCTGACTGCAGCCGGCTGAGGCTCGCGCTTCAGCCGGCACTTTGGCCCTTAAGAGGAATGCGCCATGTTCGCGAGCGAAGGACGAAAGAAGGCCCTCACCGTCTTGCTGATGGTTGGGCCATTCCTGGTCATCTATCTGATCGTATTTGCTTATCCCGTCTACAAGATGTTTGAGCTGAGCTTTACCAATTCGCCACTTATCGGCGATGGTCAATGGGTTGGCTTCGACAACTACGTCAAGCTGTTCGGCCAAAAACTGTTTTTCACCTCGCTGCGCAATACCGGTTACTTCGTGCTGCTGAGCGTCATTCCCAACACCCTGATCGGATTGGGCCTCGCGCTCATGGTCGTTCGGCTTCAGGGCCGGATGCAGAGCTTCGTGCTGGTGCTGTTCTTCATCCCGTACATCCTGCCGGTCTCGGTCGTCACCCAGATCTGGAAGTGGGTGCTCGACCAGCAGTTCGGCATCGCACAGAACGTCATCGAGCTATTTACCGGCCAGCGCGTCAGCGTCTTCCTTGACCCGCTCTGGGCGATGCCGATGGTGGCCTTTGTCACCATCTGGTGGACGAACGGCTTCAACCTGCTGCTGTTCATCGCCGGCCTCAAAAACATTCCGAAGGACTATTACGAGGCCGCGGCTCTCGACGGTGCGACCCGCATGCAGGCATTCCGCCGCATTACATGGCCGCTGATCTGGCCGGTGACGACGCTGGTACTGACACTGCAACTGATCCTGCAGCTGAAGATTTTCGACCAGATCTACCTGCTGACCGAGGGCGGCCCGTTCAACTCGACCTACGTCCTACTACTTCTTGTCTATCGCGAAGGCTTCCGGCTGAGTCACGGGGGCGTGGCATCGGCAATCGCCGTCGTGCTGTTCCTGATCATCGTCGCGGCGTCGGTACTGCAATACCAGGTTCTGAGAATAAGGAGGGCGAGCTGATGCCGGGGCGCGCGATCGGTAATGCACTGCTGTTGATCCTGACGCTGATCATCGCCGGCCTATGGGCCTTCCCCATCTACTGGGCGATCATCACCTCGGTTAAGCCCGAGCAGGATGTCGTCGCCAGCACGACGTTCTTTCCGCGTGTCTTTGACTTCTCATCCTACTACTTCGCTCTGTTCGAAACCAATCTGCCGACCTGGTACATGAATTCGATCATCACTTCGGTGAGCATTACGGTGATCGTCATCGTCATCAGCGTCATGTGCGCCTATGCCCTGTCGCAGATCGTCTTCGTCGGCCGGAAAGTGCTGTATTTCATTATTCTGGCGAGCTTCATGGTGCCCTGGCAGGCCTTGATCATTCCCCAATTCGTGCTGATGCAGAAACTGGGGTTGATCAACACGCTGACCGGCATCGTGCTGCCGCAGCTCATCGTTCCAGTCGTGATCATCGTCTACAAACAGTTCTTCGATTCCGTGCCGAAGGAGTTGCGCGAGGCTGCGAAGCTTGATGGATGCGGCGAGTTTCAGATTCTCTTCCGCCTGTATCTGCCCTTGAACTGGGGAATCACGACAGCGCTTGCCATCATCACCTACATCATGGCCTGGAATAACTTCATGTGGCCGTTCCTCGTCTCGAATGCCGAGAACACGATGACGGTGACCGTCGGCATCACCCAGGTCGACGATGCCTTCGGCATCAAGTACGCCCGGGACATGGCGGTCGCGATCCTTGCGGCCATGCCCGTGGCGGTTGCCTACCTCCTGTTCCAGAAAAGGGTGACGCAGGCCTTGATGCTATCTTCGGGTATCAAGGGATGAGCGACTGCGTCTCCCGCCCGGCCCGCGGTATCTCTCCCGAGCCGCGGGCCGGCGCCTGAAAAAGTGAGAGGAAAACAACCGAAGAGCGTGATAAGAGCCAAAGATTGCTTTGACGTGGGGAAATGACAGTCCGATATGGAGACGAAGCTTCTGACAGTGGATCCGATGAAGGATACCGAGATAGTGGCTGCCCTGGGTTCGGCCACACGCATCGAGATTCTCAACCTGCTCCGCCTCAAAGGTCCGCTAAACGTCAATGACATAGCGGCGCATATGAAGCTGCCGCAGTCGACCGCAGCGATCAACGTCAAGTCGCTCGAGAAGGCAGGCCTCATCGAAACGCATACGATGAAGGCGACCAAGGGCAACCAGAAGATCTGTTCCAGCGTCTACGGCGAAATTCTCATCCGTTTCGAGAATCGTTCCACCAATCTTCGCGAGGACATTGTAACCGTCAG
>JAGWJK010000676.1 GCA_028865845.1 Rhizobiaceae bacterium | reverse complement strand
CAAAGCTAAAGCCGAAGCGGTGTCCCTCACCCGCCCCCGCTCCGCCCTTTCAACCCGGACCAGCCGGGCGGATCGGGGGCTGACCGTCAGAGCCAGTGTCGCGTTTCTAACTGGCTGACAGCGTCGCGCGTCTAATCAGCTTTGACATTGTATCGACCAGTGTGGGTTCGCGGATTAAGTGCGATACGCCAATGATTTCAATAGATTCCCTACGGCGACCCTGGTCTCGCTTTTGGTCGTCGACGTTACGCAGATGGTTCGAAACCCAAAACAGATCCCCGGCTCTTTGGGCCGGAGCATTCACTTGGACAAGCCGGCGTCAAGCCGCCGACGTTGGCTTGCGGCGAGTTTTGTCGGGGTTTGCAAGCGCGGCGTAATAAGCTTTCTTCTGTTCGTACATGGCGACGTCGGCGCGCTTGACCAGGCTTTCCATTCCTTCGCCGGCCTCGCTGGTCGCAACGCCGAGCGAGACGCTGAGAGGCGCGCTGGAATAGAACTGATTGTTGATCTTCAGCAGTTCCTGGATCGTCTCCACCATGGCGTTGGCGGCCTGGCGGTCGGCGCCGGGCAGCAGCACGGCGAATTCGTCGCCGCCAATGCGCGCGGCATGGTTCGGCGACGAGACGACGCCATTCAGCACCTCACCGAACCGGCGCAGCAACGAATCCCCAGCATCATGGCCGAGCTTGTCGTTGGCGTCCTTCAGGCCGTTGAGGTCCATGATGATGGCGGACACTGGTCGCAGCGACTTGCGTTCGAGGCGGTTGAGTTCGTCGACATAGAAGGCGCGGTTGTGAAGCTTGGACAGCACGTCGTGCTTGCCCAGATATTCGAGATAGGCCTCGGCCTTCTTGCGCGCGGTAATATCGGTGAGCGCGACCTGCACCCGCGCCCAGTCGCCCTCGTGGCCGGGAAATACCGAGAAATGCAGCAGAATATGCCTGATAGAACCGTCGAGCGCGTAATTGACGACCTCGCGGTGATGATAGAGGTTTCCGTTCCATAGCTCCATCAGCTGCTCGCGGAACGGCTTTTCCATGTCGCCGCGGAAAATCTCCGTCAGGCGATGATGGAGCGTATGGCGATCCGGCGCACAGAATAGTTCGAGCGTGGCCTGGTTGACGTCGATGACCCGGATTTCACTCATGCACTGAATGACGAATTCGGGATGCACGTCCATGAAGGTGCGGAAATCGATGATGCCGCGCGCACGGACATCCTCGATCAGCGTCTTGATGCTGCTGAAATCCTCGATCCACAGGGATACGGGCGAATGCTCGAAAATCCCCTCCGCCTGACGCCTGTTTTCCTGCTCGGCACGCCGCGCATCCTCAAGCGCCGTCACATCCTCGGTCGTCAGAAGCACCCTGCCCAACGTTTCCTCGAAACCCGGCAACACCGAGCCCCGCAACTGTATGTCCAATCGTTTCCCGGATAACGAATAGTTGGTGGTGCTGCTGGTGAAATCGGCCTTGCCCTCCCAAAGGGCGGAAAGCTCGTTCACGTGGGTATGCAGCATGTCATCGCGAAAGACCCGGCCGATGTTGCTGGTCAGATGCTGCAGGTCATCGGCTTCGAAAAGCTCCAGGGTCTTGCGATTGACGCGAAGAACACGGATGCGTTGCGAACATTCGGCGATGCGCGCCAGGTCTGCCGTCAAAAACGCCCTGATGTCGGTTACACCGTCGGCGCGCCAGCGATCGAACAACGCCTTCACTTCACTGAAATCCTCGATCCACATCGCGATAGGTGCGAGTTCGAAAACGTCGGATTCATAGGTGTCGGTCATCAAGATTCCATCTGATTCGCTGTGTGGTTATATGCGCTAAAGAAACTATTCCGAGCGCGTTTCAGTCAATACTTAAGCTTGAATAGTAAACCGCGCCTTGACGATGATGAAAGAAACTCTCTTGAAATTATAGAGACTTCGCGGCGCGACATTGATGAATTCCAGATAAAGCATCCGGACGTTCGCGCATGCAATCGGGATTTTCAGGCATTCAACGGCTGATGGCGCCCGGGCTACATTGCCGATGGTGTTCAGAAACGGACGCCACTCCCGCATTTCAAAAGGATATCGCGATGATCAGACGCAAGCTCGGCAATCAGGGATTGGAGGTCTCGGCGATCGGCCTCGGCTGCATGGGAATGAGCCAATCCTACGGCCCTGCCGATGATGATCAGTCGATCGCGACACTGCATCGAGCCCTGGAACTCGGATGCGATTTCTTCGATACGGCCGAGGGCTATGGGCCATATACCAACGAAGAACTGCTCGGCAAAGCATTCAGCGATCGTCGCGAACGCGCTGTTATCGCAACGAAATTCGGCTTTCGTTTCGAGGATGGCAAGCAGATGGGAACGGACAGGGACAGTCGCCCCGAGACGATCCGCGAGGCCGTCGAGGGTTCGCTCAGGCGGTTGAATACCGATTATATCGACCTCCTCTACCAGCATCGGGTCGATCCTGCCGTGCCGATGGAAGATGTCGCCGGCACTGTCGGAGACCTCGTACGGGAAGGCAAGGTGCGCTTCTTCGGGCTTTCCGAGGCAGGCGTCGCCAACATAAGAAGAGCGCATGCCGTTCATCCGGTTTCGGCCGTACAGAGCGAATATTCACTTTGGGAGCGAAATATGGAGGAGGGTGTCATTCCCCTGCTCCGCGAACTCGGCATCGGTCTGGTGCCGTTCTGCCCGCTCGGCCGTGGCTTTCTGACGGGCGAGGTCCGCCGCGCGGAGGACTATCCGGAAGGCGATTACCGACGACACGACCAGCGTTATCAGGGAGCCAATTACGACGCCAATGTCGCGGCGGCGCGGGCCGTCTTCGATGTCGCCAGGGCCGTGAACGCCAAACCCGCTCAGATCGCCCTCGCCTGGTTGTTGCACAAGGCACCCGACATCGTCCCGATCCCCGGCACCAAACGCCAGACCTATCTCGAAGATAACATCGCTGCCGCCACCGTTATGCTCGACGCCGGGCAGATGAAGATGCTTGACGATGCCCTGGCGCCCGGCAAGATCTCCGGCAAACGCTACAGCGACTGGGTGATGGCGACCATCGACCGGTGACGACGCTCCTGTGGTCAAAGCGTCGCTCTCTTTGTCGCAGCAAAGGACCTGGCGTCACTCCAGCCGGCTGCGTCGCTCGATTTCCTGTTCCGATGGCTCCTGCAGGGCAAAAGAGCCTGTTCTCACCTCGCCCGCCGGCTCATAGGTCGCCATGATGACGCCGGTGGGCGAAATTTTGGTGCGCAGAAGTTTCATGGCGGCGGGGACCGCGCCGCTGCCGAACAGCGTCTTGCCGCCGCCCAGGACCAGCGGGAAAATCAGCAGGCTGTATTCGTCGATCAAACCATGATGCAGCAGGGTCTGCAGGAGGTCGCTGCTGCCTTGGATCAGCAGATCCGGTCCCTCGCCTTTCTTGAGCTCTTTAATCGCCGATACGACATCGTTTCCGAGAGATTGGCTGTTGTTCCAATCGAGTTTGGCACCGCGGCGCGTGGCAACATATTTGGTGACGTTATTGAAAAGATTGGCAATGGGATCATCGGCGCCGGCATTCGGCCAATGGGCGGCGAAGATATCGTAGGTCTTGCGCCCGAGCAGCAGATCGAAGGGCTTGGCGAAGACGTCGAACAAAGCGGCGCCCGTTTCGTCATCGAAATAATGAAATGTCCAGCCGCCAAACTGGAAACCG
>JAGWJK010000675.1 GCA_028865845.1 Rhizobiaceae bacterium | reverse complement strand
CTCCATTCACGCGTCGATCATTTGAAGAATTTTGGGGGAAAGCTGACGACGGCGATGTTGCCGTGGGCATCGCCCATCGCGAGATGCTTGCCGTCGGCCGTCCATTGAAGTGCCGTAACAGGCCCACCCGCTGACCGGACGACCAGCTCTTCCTGTGTGCCGAGAGGCGCTACCACCACCTGGCCATTGGCATAGCCGGCCGCCACGAGGCGGCTGTCCGGTTGGGTCGCCACTGCCTCGACCAGAACGAAACCGGGGCGGCCAGTCGTCAGGGCGCCCGCGGCGTTATCATCGAAAGGCGGCGTCTTCATGGACCATCCGGCGATGCGGTAAGCGCCCGCAGCGACAAGTGCGGTTTCCCACGGGCTCCAGGCCGTCGCGCGAACAGGACCAGGAAAATCGCCAAGTATCACATGCCGCCTGGCCGGAACGTCGATCAAACACAGACCCTTTTCACCCAGGCCCACGGCCAGCCAGCTTCCCTCGTCGTTCCATGTCAATGATATCGGTTGCGAAGGGAGTGGAATTTCGAAAAAAGCTTCGGCGTCATGACCAACATGGAAAAGAACAAGCCTTTGCCGTCCGGCCAGCGCCAGCTTCGTACCGTCGGCGGAGAACGCGATTAACTCCGCGGAGATTTCACCAAGATTTGCCGTGGCTTCACGACTGCCGGCAGCTCCGTGGAGATGGAGCCGATCGCCGGCAACGATCGCCGTCGCGCCGGTCGTCCGGCAATAGTCGAAAGCCTGGACCGGTTGCTCGGCGGAAAAGATCGTTTCGGCAATCTCGCCCGCACGGCTGAGGCGAAGCAGACCCGTATTCGCGCCGGCCGAAAGAAATCCGCCGTCACGGTGGGCGCAGGCCGATCGGGCTCCCTTCACCCGCGTGATGATCAACGGCGCCGGTTTACCCTGCCGCGGTCTGATCGTCGCCTGGCCGCCTTCCATGGTGATGCGTGCCTCGGGCGGCTCGTTGTCAGCCATTCTCGCGAACGCCAGCGAACCGTCTTCCCCCACCGCGGCGAGCAGAGTGTCGTCATCGTTGAAGCAGATGCGGCGAACCGCAGCGGAACGCTGCCAGTTGCGGGCCAGGAGATCGAACAGGGTCATGCTGGGAACGGCCTGCTGGTTCATTGTCATCCTCCCTTTGCCGCAGCGATCAGACCGTCGATTTCGACAACCGCCGCCTCGGCCTCTTCTATCTCGGCAATGCAGCCGTCATGTCTCGAACGGATGGTTGCGATCTGGTCTTCAACCTCGTTCAAAGCGCTTTGCAGCTGGTTGTCCGCGGGGTTGCGGTCCAATTCGAGTTGCAGACGCATCATCTCCATTTCCGCGCCGGCGGATTCCTGGATGAGCTTATGGCTCGTTGCCGTAAGCGCCGACATGCCTGCCACAAGATCGAGGCGCCGCCGCAGCAAGTCTTGGATCGACTGGCCTTGACCGCTCATGCCGATATCCTAGCTGTCAGATGTGCCCGCGATAGATCGCGGCCTCGCGAGGATCTAACGAGAGGAGGCACTGAATGTTCGAAACGATTGGCCCCGTTTTCTTCCGCGCCTTGCGCCGCGCCGCGGAACGCCAGCCCGACCTCGATTGTAGCTGCATCGAAGCACTCGAAGCTGCCGCGCGAAACGCCGATGCGGCGGCGATCGCCAAGGCGCAATCGGCGCTCTCTGCCCTCGACCCTCAGACGATGGCGGGATTGATGGCCGATGCGCACAAGTTGTTGCGCGAGGATCCGCAGCAGGTGCTTCGCAACTGGGGCGCTGCGGGTGAGGCGCATTGAATCATAGGACGTAGGAGGGCTCACGGGTTGTCTCCCGAAGGTGCCTTCCAGGCTTCGAGCATGGCGGGCAATTCCGGCAACTGCCTTCGAAACTGCCGCTCCGCCATATCGATGTGGCTGCGAAGCTGGTCCCATATGTCGACCCGGATCATGGTGTCACCGGTCAGTCGCTCAAGCTCCTCGACGCGAAGCTGTCGCGACAGCGAGACGCCCGAAAACACGAAGTCGCGCAGCAGGATCGCATGCCGTTCAGCGAAGGCATGGATCATCGGATGGGTCTCGTCGGTAATACCGGCAGCCGATAGTTCGCCGAGAATGAACTGCTGGAAGTGACCCTGCATCAGGTGCTGGCTCTCCCCCAGAAATCGCATCACGAAAACCAGATCGCGCTGCATGAGCCCCGCGAGTTCGGTGGTGATGTCGCCTTCGACGTACGGCGTCCTGCGCCCGTTATCCTGCGGCATGAATTTCGTTCCGAGAGAGAAATAAATATTTCTTGATCTGAAATATAAATCATCAAAAACAGGATGTCGATCTTTGTTTATCTCGCAATAGCAAAAGCTTATTCGCGCTGATTATAAATATAAATAAGATTACATCTGTAAATTACGACTGTAAAATAACTTTACAACATTTTCCCGCTGCGCGCCTCCGAGCTCAATGATTACACGGAAACTCACTTGGCATGCGCTTTGCATCATCTCTACTCATAAAAATATCGCGCTGACAGCGACGACAGAAGAACGAAGGAGTTGGGGAAGCGTTTGGCGTATCCGGCAGAGGAGTCCGGACTTCCCCGAAAGACCTTTGCCTCGATCGACTTGAATGGCCGGCCCGCCGGGAAGCGCCAAAGTGCGCCCCGTCGCCGCGCCGTTCCAACTTTCGCTCGCGGCGTTTCTGACGCCGTTCCGGCCGAGGCCTGTGGTCTACGGCGCAACAAAAGTGGAGGCTGAGGACGATGTCGTCTTTGACACTCAATAAGATTACCTCGCAACGAGGCATTTCCGTCGGCGAGGCGACCAAGCGGATTTCCGATCTCGGTTGGAATCCGAGCTATGTGCAGGAAGCGATGACGTTTCCGACGGACTACAAGATCACGAAAACACCGCGCGATCCGATGAAGCAGGTGCTGCGCTCCTATTTTCCCATGCAGGAGGAAAAGGACAATCGCGTTTACGGCGCGCTCGATGCGGCGCTGCGCGGCGACATGTTCCGCAATGTCGAGCCGCGCTGGGTGGAATGGATGAAGCTCTTCCTGGCGATCATCCCGTTCCCGGAAATTTCCGCAGCCCGTTCCATGGCCATGGTCGCTCGCATAGCGCCCGGTGAAGACCTGCGTACCGGCTTCACCATGCAGATGGTCGACGAATTCCGTCACTCGACCATCCAGATGAACCTGAAGAAATGGTACATGGAGAATTATATCGATCCGGCGGGCTTCGATATCACCGAGGAGGCGTTCGGCAAGTGCTATGCCACGACGATTGGCCGCCAGTTCGGCGAGGGCTTCATCACCGGTGACGTGATGACCTCGGCCTGCCTGTATCTGACTGTTGTCGCCGAGACCGCGTTTACCAACACGCTCTTCGTCGCCATGCCGTCGGAAGCCGCCCGCAATGGCGACTATGCCCTGCCGACCGTCTTCCTGTCGGTTCAGTCCGACGAAAGCCGGCACATCGGCAATGGCCACTCGCTGTTGATGGCCGCCCTGAAGGAACCGGAAAACCATCTGCTTCTGGAGCGCGACCTGCGTTACGCCTTCTGGCAAAACCACGCGATTGTCGATGCCGCGATCGGCACGTTCATCGAATACGGCACCACGAACCGCGACAAGAACAAGGAGTCCTACGCGGAGATGTGGCATCGCTGGATCTTCGAGGATTACTACCGGACCTACATGCTGCCGCTCGAAAAAT
>JAGWJK010000674.1 GCA_028865845.1 Rhizobiaceae bacterium | reverse complement strand
GAGATGTGGAAAACATCCCGGCGCTTCCGAATCACTGCCCCAGGTTGACTGCCGTCGATGCACCTTCGGACGCGATGTTCAGCGGCGCGCCGACAAGGCTGAGGAACTTGCGTATATCGACCGACGGATGACGCGAAACGTAGATGACGTCGCGGTTCTTGACCGGGAACGTCTGGCCGACGATGAGACTGTCGGCGCGCGACATGTCGAATTTGTAGACGATCGGGTAGCGACCGTTGGCGTCTGCGGCCATTCCCTTGCGACGAAGTTCTTCGAAGCGCGCTGGCCCGAGCAGGCTGCTGACGATATCCGGCTCTTCATAGCGGAACAGGAAGAAGCCTTGAGCATTCGCGGCCTGGTCGATGGCGCCATGACCGAGTGCCACCGCTTCCAGAATATTGAGGTCGTTCGCACCAAATTCGATGCGACCGTTGCCCTTGGCGGAGCCGAGCAAGGTGAACGTCCGCGGATCGCGAACAAGGAAAATCTGGTCGCCAGGTTGAACGTAGATGTCTTCGGAGGGATGCTCGATGATCGACTTTAACAACACCGTCCCGGTTCTGTTGCCGCGGACCAGCGTCACGTAGGTTTCATAGGGCTGGGTCACCGGGCCGCCAGCCTGCGCAATAACTTCCGTAACCTTCTGCGCAACCAGGCCCAGGGGCACGACCGAGGGCCGGCCGACAGCGCCGGAAACGGTGATGTTTCGCGATGCGGTGTTCGTACTCGTGACGATCACGTCAGGCTCGACGGCCTGGCTCTTCAGGGCGGTGAGAATTGCCTGGCGTGCCTGCTCCAGCGTCTTGCCCTTGAACTCAACAGAACCGGCATAAGGAATTGCCGCCTTGCCATTCGGCTGAACGACGACATCCATGTTCGCCTGCTTGGATTGGGCTGTGGAAAACAACCCGTCCGTGCCCGCTTCAAAAATCGTGATGTGCAAGGCATCGCCGACGCCGATGACGGGAGAGCCAACGCCACCGCCTATGCCGAAGCGGCGGCTGAGTGCCGTGGATACATAGTCGGAAACAAGGCGGGCGGAGCGCGTGTCAATGTCCACGACATCGAAAACGGCGGCGTTCCTACGGCCAAGTTCCGCGGCGGATTGCCCCGCATCACCCGTAATCGTACCGGCCAGCGGCCCCTCTCCTGACACGGCATTGCATCCTGCCAGAAATACACAAACAAGTACCGCGCCTACGCGAATCAATTGAATAACCTCAAATCAATATCGGCTGAAAACGCCAACCCCTCGGCATGCCCAGCGCGCAATTCACTACATTCGTGGTTCACTAAATCCGTCGGCGTCTTGAAAAGCATAATGAGCGCTCCGCAACAAGCCGATTAGACGAATGCACAGGCAAAAAAAAATTTGTGCGGTCTGAACGCCATAGGATGAAGCTCGCTGACAAGAAACACTGCATTCGCCCTATAAGGTGAAACAGACGAAAGAGCAATTTAACGCAACTCGTATTAGATAATTTAAATTAATGCTTACTGAATGGTGGAGAAATCCGTTAAGCATTCGACGACGCGTGACGAGCGGAGCGGTAGTATTACCGGTCAAATAAAATTGCCCGAAGCATCCTGCTTGCTTTTATAGACATGCACTTGTCTGCAGCAGCCTAGAGCTCTAAACCGTAACTAACGTACGGATGTTTGGAACACACAACCAGAGAATAGTAAATCTGGCTGCCGCACCAACTTGGTCGTTGAAGACGCCCAGACATCGGGCGAAATGCCGAAGGAATTTAAGGTCTTGTCAATGCTCGGTTTTCCAAAACGATTCAGGAAAAAGACATCAGTAAACGCCCTGGAAGCAGTGTTCGATCAATATGAACAGGCTAAGCCCGATCATCAGAATGCCATCAACGCACTTCCGGGCTGGAGCAGCGCTTTTCCCATCCCGCTGAAACTCGAAGCCGGAAAACATCATCTCTACGCAGATGACCGCATCGATTGGGCCCTTAGAACATTCGGCTCGATCAAAGGGAAAAAAGTGCTGGAAGTCGGCCCGCTGGAGGGGATGCACACCTATATGCTGCATCGCCAAGGCCCGGCGCGAATCGATGCCATCGAGGCAAACCGCCTCTGTTTCCTGCGATGCCTGGTCACGAGACAGATCCTCGGTATCGACAGCGCCTCGTTCCTATTGGGCGATATCCAGGCGTGGCTCACCGACCATGAGGAAGTCTACGATTTTGCGCTGGCGTCAGGCGTGCTCTATCATATGGCCGACCCGGGCGAGTTTCTGCGGCTGCTCGCAAGTCGCGCGAACGCGGTCTTCATCTGGACCCACTTTTTTCTCGATGAGGCGATGCCAAAAGGCGACGTGCGGCGCAACCCGTTCAGCGGCAAGGTCATCACCAAGACGATCGCGGATGTTCCGGTGCGCTATTATGAACGCAGCTACCAGCACGCCAATTCGAATGCGTCATTTTGCGGCGGCATGAAGGATCAGCATTACTGGATGCATCGAGATGACATATTGATGTTGCTGGAGAAGCTTGGCTATAGCGATATCGTGATCAAGGATCAGAACTTCGCGCATACTGGCGGGCCTTGTTTCTCTCTTCTGGCACGCAAGCCGAGCGCGGCTAAGTGACACGGAAGTGATAGGCCAGGGATCGTTGGAAAGTGTCTTGAACGTCCTTGGCAGCGATGGTGGCATAGGACCGATTTGACGGTTTCGAGATACGGGTGCAATTTTTGGTCGACGGCATAGCAGCGGAGGGCATGCGTGCTCTTTAATCTGGAATATGATCGCGGAAACGTCCTGGAAGGATATCTCATTCCTGACGGCTTCTCGGATCAGCCGCATATCAGGGTCTCAGACGCCGACGGCGAGCTGATAGTTCTCGCCTGTGATCAGCTCAAGCAAGCGGTTATCGATTCCGGGCGGCATGAGACCGGTCTCATCGGCTTCAAACTAGACGCGAAAATCATCCCCGACATCGCCAAGCGCGACACGCTGATGATCCACGACGCGAAGTCGGGACTGCTGATTTACCGCCGACCGCTGGTTTCGAAATTGATACCGCTTAAAATATTGCGGCTGGAAACACAGCTTCTGCCGATGGTAAAATTCGACCATTATTGCGGTCGCAATTTCCAATACGAACTATCGTCCGTCGAACGATTCGGCCACGAGACTGCACTGCAGGCGTTTCATCTCAATGCCATAAAATCTATTTACATCAGCGGGCGCTTGCTACTGCGAAATTACGAGGAATTTCTGGACAAAGGTTTCAAAGCCATCGTCCTACTTACAAACCCATATTATGAAATGGCGCTGCGGATATTTCTCCTCAAGCGGATGGCAAAAACCCAGATCTCCTTTTTTGGCGATCGGGACCGGATCATCCTAGCGCCTGCCGCTGAACACTTTGCAGATGTCAATCTTGATGACGAAGGATCGCTGAAATCCGCACTGAAGAAAGCCGCGCCAAATGTCAGGAACGTCCTGTTATCGCCGGTAACCCGTCAATTGGTGACGACAACGCCGGAACAACTGACGAAACGAAGCGATGTCGCGGCCGCAGTCGATCTTTTATCGCGCTTTACCGTGGTCGGCCACGATCAGGACACTTTGCATTTTCAGGATGCCATCGGTGAGCTCTTCGATATTCCTGTCGATGAACTTCCACTGATGTCGAAGCAATCGGCACTGGAAGAGATTGCGACGAAACTGCGCTCATTGCATATT
>JAGWJK010000673.1 GCA_028865845.1 Rhizobiaceae bacterium | reverse complement strand
CAAATCGTAATTCAGGTAAATCTTTACCTTTGTTCCAATGCGCGTGGAAGGAACTTGCTAGATCGTAAAGATAAAAAGCGATGCGGTGAGGCTCCTGTGACTGCGCCGCAGACTCCACGATTCGCGGGAATTCCGCAATCTTGGCGACCAGCTGCAATTCAGCCGGATCGGAGATCGCTCCATTGACGGCGGATGCGAGATCGAGCGAGGCAATATCGAGATCCGGGAACGCTTCCTTGGCCTGCCGGAACACCGACATGCAGCGGGCATGCGCGTATTGGACGTAGAAAACCGGGTTATCCTTCGACTGCTCCGTCACCTTGGCGAAATCGAAATCCAGCGGTTCGGAACTCTTACGATAGAGCATCATGAACCTTACGGAATCGCGACCCACTTCGTCGACGACATCGCGCAGCGTGACGAAATCGCCGGAGCGCTTCGACATCTTCACCGGCTCACCATTGCGGAACAGCTTGACGAGCTGGCAAAGCAGCACCGTCAGCTTCGCCTTGCCTTCGGAGACGCCCCGGGCCACCGCCTCGAGCCGCTTGACGTAACCGCCATGGTCGGCGCCGAGAATATAAATCATCTCGTTGAAGCCACGGTCGAACTTATTCTTGAAATAGGCAACGTCGGCGGCGAAGTAAGTATAGGACCCATCGGACTTGATCAGCGGACGATCGATATCGTCACCGACCTCCGTCGAACGGAACAGCGTCTGCTCGCGATCTTCCCAATCTTCCGGCAACTGCCCCTTCGGTGGCGGCAGCGAACCCTTGTAGACATAGCCCTTGAAGGTCAGGTCGTTGATAGCGGTGCGGATCAGCGCCGCACCGTTGGCATGCAACGTGCGCTCGGAGAAGAAGACGTCGTGATGGACGTTCAGCGCTTCGAGATCGGCCCGGATCATTTCCATCATCGCGTCGATGGCACGATCCTTGACGATCGGCAGCCACTGGCTCTCCGGCATGCCGCGAAGCTTCGTGCCGAATTCCTTGGCCAAGGCTTCGCCGACCGGAACGAGGTAGTCACCCGGATAAAGGCCAGCCGGGATGTCGCCGACCTGTTCGCCGAGTGCCTCGCGATAGCGGATGAAGACCGACCGCGCCAGCACGTCGATCTGCGAGCCAGCATCATTGATGTAATATTCCTTGGTGACGTCCCAGCCGGCAAAGGCAAGCAGGTTGGCCAGCGCATCGCCGACGACGGCGCCACGGCAATGGCCGACATGCATCGGTCCCGTCGGATTGGCGGAGACGTATTCGACATTGACCTTGCGGCCGGCACCGACTGAAGCGCGGCCGAAATTCTCACCTTCTGCGATCATCGTCGCCAGGAGCCGTTGCCAATAGCCGACCGACAGCCGGATGTTGATGAAGCCCGGACCCGCGACCGAAACTTCGGCGACATCGGCATCCTCTTTCAGCTTCGCGATGATGACATCGGCGAGCGCGCGCGGGTTGGTACCGAGCGGCTTCGACAAAACCATGGCCGCATTGGTGGCGACATCGCCATGGCTGGCGTCTCGCGGCGGTTCCACGCCGATACGCCCGAAGTCGAGTTCGGATCGCTTTTCCTTCACAATATCAATTTGTTCAAGAGCGTTCTTAATTCTTACTTCGAAGTCTGTGAAAAGGTTCATCATATTGTCCACGCGTAGCTTGGGCGGGCCGAACTCGGCCTCGCGCCGCCGCTGCCTACCGCAAATCGGGAGTCTGGTCAAACAAGCGCCTGTGGGCGCTGATGGCATAGGTGTCAGTCATGCCGGCCAAATAGTCGCCGACATGGCGGGCTTTGGCGGCAACCGCAAGGCCGGCGATATGATCCACCCAATAGTGGCTCTGCATCTCCTTGGGGTTATCCATATAGGCCTTGAACAGATCGGTGACGATCTGTGCCGCGCCGGCGCGGATATGCATGATATCCGGATGCCGATAGATGCGCTTGAACAGCATGTGCTTGATCTGCTTGTCGGTTTCAGCCATCGCCGGCGAAAAAGCAGCGATGACGCGGCCGGCGCCGCGAATATCGTCAGCACTGTGCGGCTTCACCTCCGCGAGCGCCTGTTGCGAAACCGAGATCACGTCCTCGACCATGCGCGTGATCTGCCGGCGCATGATCTCATGCGTGAACCGGCTCGCCTCCAGATGGGGATAACGTTCCCTCACCTCGCTCATCAATCCGGATAGAAATGGAATTTCTTCCAGCATGTCGAAACTGAGATAACCCGAGCGCAGGCCATCATCGATATCATGGGTGTTGTAGGCGATATCGTCGGCAATGGCCGCGACCTGCGCTTCGAGGCTGGCGTAGCTGGCGATTTCCAGGTCATGGATTTCGCAGTAGTCGAGAATGGGCTGCGGCACGGGGCCGCGCGTCCCCTTGCCCTCGGGCGTCAGCAGCGGCCCGTTGTGCTTCACCAACCCCTCCAGCGTTTCCCAGGTGAGGTTCAACCCGTCGAATTCGGCGTAGCGCCGCTCGAGCTTGGTGACGATCCGGAGCGACTGCGCGTTGTGGTCGAAGCCGCCATAGGGCAGCAGCGCCTCATGCAGCGCGTCCTCTCCGGTGTGGCCGAACGGCGTGTGACCGAAATCATGGACGAGCGCGACACCCTCTGCCAGATCCTCGTCGAGTTTCAGCGCCCGTGCCAGGGCACGCGCAATCTGTGCCACTTCGATCGTATGGGTCAGGCGCGTACGATAGTGATCGCCGTCCTGCGCGATGAAGACCTGCGTCTTGTGCTTGAGGCGTCGGAATGCCGTGGTGTGGACGATTCGATCGCGGTCGCGTTGAAAATCCGACCGCGTCGGGCTCGATCCTTCTTCATAAAGCCGCCCGCGCGACGTCCAGGGGTCGGACGCATAGATCGCCCGCTCGCCGTACCCGAAACCCAATGCATGCCTGTCTATCGTCATTATCCATCCATTCCAGCATCGGCCCATTGACGCCGCTTCCTGGTCTTCATACCTATACCTCGAGCAAACAGCAAAATGGCGCACGAAACTTGCATGAAGCCACCGCTGTCGCCGGCCGTACTTTCATGATAAAGGCTATCGATATCAGCCATTTGAAAGTCTGGCTGCCCATTGGTTCTCTCCGGTTCTTGACCCCGGCAGGAGGAAAGCATGACTGAGACAAGTGTAACCCTATCGGACGCAGCGGCAAAGCGAATCGCGGCGATCGTCGGCGCAGAAGCCGGCAAGAGCGCGCTGCGCGTGGCCGTCGAAGGCGGCGGCTGTTCCGGCTTTTCCTACAAATTCGACCTCGCCGACGGCCCGCAAGACGATGACATCATCGTCGAGAAGGGCAATGCGAAGGTACTGATCGATCAGCTGTCGCTGGTCTACATGGCCGGTTCCGAGATCGATTTCGTCGATGATCTCCTCGGTCAATCCTTTCAGATCAAGAATCCGAATGCGGTCGCAAGCTGCGGCTGCGGCACGAGTTTTTCGATCTGATCCCACCTGGCACCAAGAGTTTTCCACCGGCCGGAAGCAACCGCTTTCGGCCGGTTTCGTTTTAGGGCTCCGGCACTGGCCAACAGTCGCCGCGACCGCTAAAACAGCGCGAAGCAGAGGAGTCATCCATCCATGAAGATCGCCACCTGGAACATCAACGGCGTCAAGGCGCGCATCGATAATCTGTGCCAGTGGCTGAAGGACTCCAATCCCGACATCGCCTGCCTGCAGGAGATCAAGACCGTCGACGA
>JAGWJK010000672.1 GCA_028865845.1 Rhizobiaceae bacterium | reverse complement strand
ACCAAGCGCCTTGTCCATCTGCCGGATATTCGAGAAATCATAGCCGGTAGCACTGTTGATGTCGGCAAGATTGACCGCTGTTGCCGTCGAAACGGCAAATGCTGCTGGCTCGCGCAGGTTCAGCTGCAGCGATTTGCCATAGATCGCGATACGCGCTTCCGACTGCGAGCCTTCGGTCAGGCCGCGATAGTTGAAGGAAACACGGTGCAGATGCCGCGCCAGGCGGTCGAGCGTGAAGATTGCGGCGCCCTCGGCATTGGAGAGCCGCATCGCCGCTTCGACGACCCGCGACATCAGGGTCTCGACATGCCGTTCGTTCGAGAGCGCAATCGTAAGATCCACGAGATCCTCGTAGATCGTGCGATTGCCCGCTTTCGCGGTCTTGGACCTATCCTCTTTCGATAAGCGTTGATCCAGCGCCATCGCAGCCCCTCGCCGCCCCTGCACCAGCAACTAAGACAGGAGGTAAGCGAAGCCTCCCGTTTCGGCGATCTCGACGCTGACCTTGTCGTGGCTCTTGCCCTCTTCTCCGAGGTTGCTCAGAAGCTCGGTCGCAAGCTGCGGAAGAAGCGTGCGATTGATGATGTGATCGATATTGCGGGCGCCGGTCTCGACTTCCGTGCAGCGCGCCGCGATGGCGTTGACCACACCTTCGGAATAGGAGAAGGCCATCTTCTGGTTCTCGCGCAGGCGCTTGCCGACCTTGTTGAGCTTCAGCTTAACGATCTTTTCCAGCGGTTCGCCGACCAGCGGATAGAACGGCACGATCTGCATGCGGGCGAGCAAGGCGGGCTTGAAATGGGCGCTGAGTGTCGGGCGAATGGCTTCGACCAACTCTTCGACGCCAGGCTTTTCGCCGCGCGTGCCGAGTTCCGTCAGAATATCGGTAGCGAGGTTGCTGGTGAGCACGATGATCGTGTTCTTGAAGTCGACCAGACGGCCCTCGCCGTCGGAAAGCATGCCCTTGTCGAAGACCTGATAGAAGAGGTTCATCACCTCCAGATCGGCCTTTTCGACTTCATCGAGCAGTACGACCGAATAGGGACGCTGGCGCACGGCTTCCGTCAGCACGCCGCCTTCGCCATAGCCGACATAACCGGGAGGCGAGCCGACGAGCTTCGAGACAGTGTGCTTTTCCTGGAATTCCGACATGTTGATCGAGATCAGGAAACGCTCGCCGCCGAAGAGCTGATCGGCGATCGCGGTCGCAAGCTCGGTCTTGCCGACGCCGGAGGGGCCGACAAACAGGAAGACGCCCATCGGCGCATCCGGGTTCTGCACGCCAGCCTTGGCGACGCGCACACCGTGATCGATCGCCTCGATGGCCTGATCCTGACCGATCACGCGCTGGCCGAGATTTTCAGCGAGTGTGAGGATCGACTTGGCTTCGTCGCGAACCATGTTGCCGAGCGGGATGCCGGTCCAGTCGGCGATCACCTGACCGATGGCTTCGGCAGTGACCTCGAAGGATACCAGCGGATTGCCGCGCTGCAGCTGCTTGAGCTTGGCCGAAGCCTCCTGGAATTCCGCCTTGAGCGCATCGGCGTCGATTGCCGGGTCCGCCGCTTCGCGGTCAGCGGGCACAACCGTCTTGTCACCATCCAGGGACAAACCGAGCTGGTTGCGGATTTCGAGGATGCGGTGAACGAGCGTGATCTCCTCGTTGCGCTTGGCGATCAGCTCGGCGGCCTCGGTTTCGAGCGTCGCAATGTCAGCCTCGATCTCCGCGATGCGCGGATCGGTGTCGCCGAGATTGGAATGATGGTCGCGCAACAGAGCGTCGAGTGCGCGCTTCTGTTCGGCGATGCGCTTTTGCTTGAGCTCGATGACGGAAGGCGTTGAAGACAGGGACAATTTCACCCGGGCGCAGGCGGTATCGAGAACGTCGACGGCCTTGTCCGGCAATTGCCGGCCGGAAATGTAGCGGGCGGAAAGCTTGGCCGCGGCTTCGACGGCGCTGTCGCGGATATAGATGCCGTGCGCCTTTTCATAGGCGCCGCGCAGGCCGCGCATGATCGTCACTGCCTGTTCCGGGCTCGGCTCATCGAGCTTGACGAGCTGGAAGCGGCGGGCAAGCGCCGGGTCCTTTTCGAAATATTTCTTGTATTCGCTCCAGGTCGTAGCAGCAATGGTGCGCAATTCGCCGCGGGCGAGCGCCGGCTTCAGGAGGTTTGCGGCATCCGCGCCACCCGCAGCGCCGCCAGCGCCGATCAGCATATGGGCTTCGTCGATGAAGAGAATGATCGGCTTCGGCGAAGCCTTGACCTCGTCGATGATTGCCTTGAGGCGGCTTTCGAATTCGCCCTTCACGCCGGCGCCGGCCTGCAGCATGCCGAGATCGAGGCCGATGAGTTCGACGTCCTTCAGGAAATCCGGAACATCGCCCTCGGAAATCTTCAGAGCGAGCCCTTCGACGACAGCGGTCTTGCCGACGCCGGGCTCGCCGACGCAGATCGGATTGTTCTTGCGCCGACGACCGAGGATATCGATCATCTGCTGGATTTCGAGAT
Organism: Rhizobiaceae bacterium; assembly: GCA_028865845.1. GTDB lineage: Bacteria > Pseudomonadota > Alphaproteobacteria > Rhizobiales > Rhizobiaceae > Rhizobium. The sequence goes on along the minus strand of JAGWJK010000672.1, from coordinate 1,200 downwards.
CGCGGCAGAAAACCGCGTCGATCTTGCCGGCGCGCGCCTGGCTGGTGAAATTGGTGCAGAACTTGCCGAGCGCGCTATCCGGATCGGTTCCGGCCGCAGCACCGTTGCCCGTGGAAGCAGCCTCGGCGCGGCTTGCGGCAGCAGCCTCGCTTTCCTGCGAGCCCTCGACGGCAGCGGCGAACTCCTTCTTGAGACGTTCGAAGGAAATGGAGCCGAGGACCGAGAGCCACCGATCATCGCCGAAGCGGTTGGGACGGGCAAAGACGGTGGCGAAAAGACTGCCGGAACGGACCTGATCGAGGCCGAGCTCCACCGAGCTCACCAGCCACGCATCGGTCAGCCACTCGACGAGAAGCGGGGAAAAAACCGGACGGCCCTGATTGCCGCTGCGGATCGTTTCCAAGACAGCCTGGAGCTTGCGCTTCAGGTTCGCCGGATCGACCTCGAAGTAACGGCAGATCGATTGGACATCGTGTTGCGTATCCTCGATGAAGACGAGCAGCAGATGCTCGATCGAGACCTCGTAATGTCCGCGGGAAACCGCAAGGCCGGCGGCCGATTCCAAAGCGCGGCGGGAATAAGTGTCAAGGCGCCCGATCAGGCGACGGAGGTCCAGATCAACCAACGAAATATATCCTTTATTCGCGTCGCAGAAAAAGCGACGCATACAAATTCACGCCGTAGAAAAACCGGCGGCTGAAAAGTCTCGATTGGAAATAACGACAACATATCGCTAGCGCGCCGATGTAACAGGAATTTTTCAACTGTGACGAAATCGGCTTTTCGAAAAGGCCGCCCCCGCACGGGACGGGAACGGCCACAACTTGAGCAACGCAGACCCCGGGCGGAGCAAGCGTTGCGAGAGCTTTATCAGGCAACCGGCTTGCGCCAGTCGTCAGAAGCCGAGGTGCCGGCCTTTTCGTGGGTCCAGTCGCACTTGCGGTAGGTGAAGGACCATTCTTCGAGATTGCCGCGGGAGTCGTTGGCGGAGTCATGAACGTCCGGAAGGATCGTCTTGCCTTCGACGAGAACGGCGTCGGTCCACTTGATGGTGAAGTAGTGTTCCTGGGTGCCCTTGGTGGAGGTGCGCCAGAACTTCAGCTCGATTTCGAGGTTTTCGCCGGTGGCGAGCGCCTGCCAGAGCATCGGCGAAGCCTTGTCGAGCGGCTTGACGAACATAGCCGGCTCATGGCGGCGGGT
>JAGWJK010000671.1 GCA_028865845.1 Rhizobiaceae bacterium | reverse complement strand
GTCGAGCGAGGAATCGATGGATTCTCCCCCCGACACCAGGAAGGATATCATTGGCGGGCTGGCATAGTTGCCTACGTTGTAGCTGTCGTCAGCGCGGGCGGCGCTGAAGGTGAGAGCGAAGGCGACGGCGATGGCTGCGATCTTGAGTTTCATGATGGTCTTCCTTTCCGTTTACCGATGGGAAGACTGTAGGCTCTCTGGCTGATCGTGAGGATTGTTGCAGCTTGCACGCTCTTGCTGATGAATGCGCCGAGGCGATGCTGCCTGCCCTATTGCAGCGACATCAATCGCAGAATGCTTCGTATCTGGCGCGACCGTTGTGCACTGCTTCGCCGAACATCGGGTTTTTGCCGCCTTCGCAGCTCTGTTTCGCCAACTTGTCGACGTCAAGCTGCCGGCTCGGCGACAGCAGCAGGTACATGGTATGCTCCAGAGCCTGAGGCGTCAGCGGCGAAACCAGCCAACCGTCAACGAAGATCGCCGCAGCATTGTGTGCCGAATTTTGTTGCCCTACGGGCTCGCCGAGAATCTCATCCGGCGCCATCTCAGTGGTGTTTGCCGACAATAGTGTCCGAACGAATTGCTTGCGCGCTTCATTGGCCGAAGCGACGCCAGCCTTGTCGGTCGCGGCACATTCCGGCGGAGGCGCCGGCAAACCTGTTGCGGAAAACAGCTGCTCCATCAGCTTCTGGCGATCTTCAGGCGCGAGACAGGGAAAAGCTCCCAGCAACGGGGCGGTATCAGCTCCCAGCGAAACCGGGCGCAGGGTCAGATGCGCATAGCCATGTTTCACGTACGAATCCTTGACGTGATTGAGCATGTCGAAGCTCGAGCCGCTGCAATTGCTGCAAGCCGGATCAAAATAGGCAATGATCGAAAGCGGCGCCGTGTCATCTCCAATGTGCACATCAGTTGAGGATGCGTCTTTCGCAAGATTGTCGGCGGTGTCGATCGCGTTCAACCGTGGGCGGGCAAGCGCCTGAACCGGAGCCGTATTGTCCCCGGCGCTCGCTTCGCGCAGCCACTGGACAGCGCGATGCGGATCCGGCGCGCCGCCGATCCCGTAAAGATAGTAGAAGCCGAGGTGATAGGCAGCGAGCAGATTCGACATAGGCGGCGCTGCCGCCGTCTGCAGATCGCTGAATGCGCCGGCAGGATCGATCGGAGCGATCGGCGTGCCGTCACCATACCGATAAAGCCCCATCCGCATTTCGCCTCGCATATCAAGCGCTTGCGGATAACCGGCCGCCGCCGCCTTGTCGAGCATGGCGTTGATCTCGGCTGCGGTGTCTACGTCATCGCCGCCAAAGCCTTGGATATCGAGCAGCGCCAGCTCCGTTTCATCGGCAGGATTTGGGTAAAGTTCGACCCTCTCTCTCAACGCGACCGCCGCGGCTCGTCGATCGTCCGGCCGGTTTGTCGACAACAGCCCCTGTATCCATGTCCGGCCGACAGGTCCGTTTCTTTGCGCATCCCGCCGCAGGATTGTCTTGAGGTCCTCGCTGCTCAACGGCATCTGGTTCGGGCCATTGACGACAAAACCCATGGCCTGCGGGCTTCCCTTCAAGGCGGCCTCGACCAGAAAATGCGAGGCCTTGCTGGCATCCGGCGCGACCTTTTCGAACAAGCCCCGCAAATAGAGGTCACCGAGAATCCACGCCGCTTCCCCGGACGTATCGCTCGGCTCAAGCGCCTCAAGCCGCGCAATGTCGGCGCTCGGATCGGAATTGCTGTAGATATCGTAGGCGAGCAGCACGGCTTGCGACATGACATGACCGCTATCGGCCGCCCATTTGATCTGCTCCGGCGGTGGTCTAACGATGAAACCTTCAACGCCCAGCTCGTCCAGAAGATAGGCGGCTACTGGCAGGCCTGCGTAACCCGAACGCTGAAGCTCCTCAGTTACCCCCTCGGCAGCTCCCCCACTCAGTGATGGGTTGCGCGCTGCCATCCACTCGGCATCGAGAAACAGCGCCTTCGCATCGCCGGCTGCAATACCCTTTGCGACAATGTCCTTGAGATTCTGTGTCTTTTCGGCATTCGACAGCAGGTCCACCGGCTGCAATGTACACCAATCCTTTGGCGAGAGGCCGAATTGATCCTTGGTATCGGTGCCTGGCGTTCCCTTACACGAGAGGGCAGCGGCGGGATCGGCTGCAAGCCCCACATAAGCCAACATGGCCTGGCGGACTTCAGGATCTGTCTGCGACCAGCTATAGGCAAAGGAGACCGCAAAAAGGAGAAGAAAAACCACGGCACCGGCAATGATCGAAACGTTGATGGTTCTCCTGCGGCGCCAGGGATCGTAGGTCCTGAGGCGCATCGCGTCCCGCCGGTCGAGGGTCATCGGCGGCAACCCGCCCTGCAGGAAGAGCGCTGGCGTTTGCCGTCCGCCAGTTTCCTTGCGAACCGCATCGGCGGTCTCCACGAAGATTTCGTGGATTCGCTGGCCCGGTTCGAGCAGCCGCGGAAGATTCGTCGTCAGCGCAAGCGCATAGGGGCTGTTGTTCTTCTTGCCGTCATAAGCGACCTGGCCGGCCGCAGTCGAATAGGCGACCAGCATCCCAGCGGGTGTCATCGACAGGGCGGCCAAGCCGTTGTTGAAGTTTCTGGCGCCGATCTCGTCGTCGGCCGGCAGCTCACCATCCGGAATGGGGTTGTTGCGGCAGGCATCGACGATGATCACGTCCGCCGCCCTTCGCTTGCGCGACAACGAGCCGACGATGTCGTCGAGCGCAAGCGCCCGGACAGGCAGATAGCGCCGGTGCGGGATATCCGCATTCGACGGCACGAGATAATTGACGCCTTGCCACTGCAAGCCGTGACCGGCGAAATAGATCAGCGCGACAGCGTTGGCGCCGTCCTCTTCCAGCGACAAGGCGAATTCACCGATCGCGCTGCGCATGGTCGCGAGATCGGCATCCTCGATGACCTCGACGGCAAAGCCCAGCTGCCGCAAGGCGGTGCCGACGAGCCTGACGTCCCGAACCGGATTCCGCAGGCGTTCGTTTCGGTATTTGCCGTTGCCGATCAGGAGCGCACGGCGGGTCTGCTCCGTTGCCGGCGCTTCGCTTTCCAGCTCGTCCACTTGATCGGACGGATCGTCGATGGCGCCCGCGAAATCGCGGTCATCTCCAAACCCCTGAAAGGATCGCTTCATCGACCATTCCGCCCAAGTCGTTGCGCATGCCGCTCGAAGACCTATAGGCAGGCCCACAATGTCCTATAAGCCCCCGCTCACACAGAATAATTCAAGGGCCACCCCGATGGCAATATCGGTCACTTTGATCTGATACCAGCAATATCAATGGGTTGAACGATCAGCGCGGCAAAGTGTCGGATTGTCTGCATCCGAGCGGCGCGCGGCCCTCTACCTGAATATGACATCCTGGTGGTGGAGGTCGATGTGGGACATCTCATCCGTGTCCGGAAACCGCCGTTACTCCCGCCGTCGAAGTCGCTCACAGCGGGAGAGGCAAGACGTTCGATCTCGGACGAACACGGCCTTACATGCGCACCCGGGCGTTATCACCCATGGCGGGACGGGTATGAGTCACCGCGGCCGCAGCCATCTTGATATAGCTCATGACCGTGCCGGGGCTGTCCCAATATTCCGCGAAGGATGGTGTCACCTTGAGCACGCGGATGGAGGGATCATCGGCGTTGTCCCAGCAGGCCTTGGCAGGCGTCGCCCAGAGGTCGCGGATTTT